>NZ_JAMPKB010000010.1:0-126205 GCF_039961925.1 Trichocoleus sp. DQ-U1
TTTTCGGGACGCTATCGCAATCGTAGAAAGCGGTTTGGCTTACGCTTCAACTTGATTGCGGGACTGTTGAACTACGAACTGGCACATACTCACTGATTCATGCAGGAGGTCTATTTTGGTGAGCGTGGAAAATGAAGGATTCCTTGCCTGATGGTACACGAGCAATTGTTACACCAATGCGTTTAAGACCGACAGCACGCCCAAGGAACCGTAAATAAATTTCTGAATTGGGGTTAAGCGGATGACGAAACTCAAATGCATCCATTGAATTGATATCTGATGCTTTCAGCAGAGAATGTTGTTCATCAGTCACGTTGATGTCCTCCGATCAAGTTGGCAAAGGGTCTGAGCACCACAATAAAGCCTAAACCGCTCCGCAGACACCCTTCACCTGCCGCCCTACCGCAACCTCAAAATAATTCAATCCTAAACATCGACAGATAGCCTTTTGGTTGCCTCTTTACCGAAGACTCAGCAGCATAACGGTACAGTTGAGCCGATACAGATAACTTTGTGATTCCAACTAATCAATTTTGATGTTCGGCGGGTGCATGGGCGTTGTTGTACCGCGTAGTTATGGAACAAACCCAAACGAATCCATAGTTGTCGTGCTACTACTTGAGCAGGGCTATTCACCTCCAAATACGCCACAGTAACTTCTCCAATCGGAGTTCTCCCTAAAGCTTCACCAGATTCAATACTGGCCTGGAAATGCTCACTCCATTGGGATTAATTGGGACTATCCACGGTTTGCAGCTTGACTCAAAGCATTCATCGCACTGACAACTTGCTGAATTCCGATCGACTGTTGTTTAGCCGTTAGAGAGATTTGCTGACTATTCACTGTAATCGTATTGACTGCATCTACGATCTCTTCCACAGTTTTACGGCCTTCATCGGATACTGCCACAGTAGCTTTCGTCGCTTTTTGAATACTGGCTACCAGTTCACTAATCTGTTCAGCCGATTTACGGCTTCTATCCGCTAGTTTTCGAATCTCAGCAGCCACAACAGCAAAGCCCCTACCATTTTCGCCTGCCCGAACTGCTTCGACCGCCGCATTGAGTGCCAACATGTTCGTTTGGTTAGCTAAATCACTGACTAAGTTAGAAATCGCATTGATTTGAGTCGTTTGATCTCTAAAGTGTAAGATTTGTTCTCCAATTTGTTCGACCTTCGCTTTTAAGCTAGAAGCAGTTCCAGAACCGTTCTTTTGCTCACTATCATCAATCAATATGAGAACTTGGCGCGCTCCAGTTGCAGCCGCTTCAGCTTGTTCAGCCGCTTGCCGAGAAGAGGTATTTAACTCATCCATTGTGGC
This sequence comes from Trichocoleus sp. DQ-U1, assembly GCF_039961925.1. Lineage (NCBI taxonomy): Bacteria > Bacillati > Cyanobacteriota > Cyanophyceae > Leptolyngbyales > Trichocoleusaceae > Trichocoleus > Trichocoleus sp. DQ-U1. The sequence goes on from NZ_JAMPKB010000010.1 coordinate 1,322, forward strand.
AGTCGTCTGATTGACCGAAATAGCCTGCTGCTCCAGGTTTCTCTGTAATTCTGTCGTTTTAGCCTCCAATTGTGTCGTTTTAGCCTCCAATTCTGTCGTTTTAGCGGCGACCTCTCGGATCATTGTGTTGAATGCCTGTGCTAACCGACCTAACTCATCTTGGCTGCTGTCATCAAGAACCACCTGAAACTCTCCATTGGCAATTCGATTCGTTGCAACAGTGATTTCTTCTAAAGGAGTTGCAATGCGCCGACGTAAAACCCAAAACACAATTGCTACAACAATCATGAGGGAGCCAAAGCCTAGAAACAACGTAAAGCGAGCTAGCGAGATCGCTTTTTCAGCCAAAATTGCTTTGGGTAAAACGGTAACAAAGTACCAATCAGGTCCCTGTAGCGTAGTGACAGCTAAGTAATTGCTCTCGTTCGGATTATCGATGACGACTTGATCGATAGCTTTATTTGTGACCGCCTCAAAAATACGTTTTAGCTGAGTGTCTCCTGATTCAAGAATTTTAAACTCACCTTTTTGTTGCTGAATTTGCTCCATCAATTGCGGATGAGCAATCAGGCGACCATCTTTTCGAAAAATTAGGTTATAACCGCCTTCAATGTGCTCCTCGATCGTTCGCTTAAATAAATCATTCAGTAATACATCCTGTCCAAGAGTACCGATGATTCTGTCATTAGAGTAGATAGGCGTTACACAAGAAAGAATCCAGATTTTAGCAACCCCATCGATTTGAGCCCCCGACCAAACCGTTTCTCTGGCTGGATTGTGCTTCTGGTCACCAACCCACACATATTCTTCCTTGGATAAGTCAAAGCCAACGGGGGCATCCTGTGCCCATGTTGGATAATCAGGCCAGTAAATAACAGCAATATTCTCTGGCATATTCAGGTAGAGATCCGGAAAGCGATTATGCCAGGGTGGACCATAGGCATTGATTAAATCGTAGGACGTTACTACGCGACGGCGAATGTCATCATTGATTAGAACTGGCTTATCAATGAACACGCCTGCTTGCCGTTTGCCATCGAACAAGTTGGGGCGATTGCGGGTTGCCCCATCGGGAAAACGCACAAATAGCTGATCGAAGCGAGCTTTCACGCCTTCGCTATCAGTATTTTCCAAGCGTCGTAGCCACTCCTCCTTAAAGATGGCATGGTTATCTTCTGCCATTAAAAAGATACTTTGTTCTCGTTGACCTCGCTCTATTACATGACTCTTGAGTTGGTCTAACGTCTGCGACTTGAGAGTAGAAACAATCTGAAAGTAGCTAATCGCTGTTGAGCCAACAATAACAGCCGTAACACTAAACGCAATTTGAATAAGTGTTCGACGAGCAAGTGATTTTTTCGTTTTAGCTTGAGAAGATAAGGATTTTTGACTCTGAGAGCCTTGTTTTGTAGGAGAATGAAAGTCAAACATTTATAGTTTTAAGTTAACAGTTATGTTTCAGCTTAATTAAGCTGCCCAAAAACTATCTAAACTTAGTAAAAATCCTTACAATTTGAAATAATACTGAGAGTTGTGCTAATACTGAGTAAGCGGCACCTGAGACTGTAAATTATTTTGTGAAGCGGTCAAAATTAACTCAAATATTAGAAGGTCGCCTATGCCTCGCCGTCGTCGCGAAGATAGGCATTGCATAATAGAGGGCGGACATGCAGCATAAGGAGTGCTCCGCTGCTCAGCGTGCGATCGCAATTCCCGCCGAGAGCATCGGCTCCACCCCTGTTTAAGGAACCCGCCCACCCCTAGCTGCTGTAAACAACGAGTACCACTCTTCCCGCGTCAAAGCGACTTCATCGGCTAAAGCGCACGCTGCAATCCGTTCTGGCTTAGTTGAGCCCACAATCGGTTGAATGCCCGCAGGATGGCGCAACAGCCAAGCGAGAACAATGGCCTCACGACTTGTCTGCTTTGCTTCAGCCAACTGACCCACCAGCGGAGCCATCTTGCTCAGCGCCGGATCTGCCTCTGCGTTGGGTTTGAAAAGCTTGCCCCCTGCTAGCGGTCCCCAAGCCTGTATCAAGATGTTGTGGCTGCGGCAGTAGTCCAGCGTTCCGGTTGCCAAGACCGATCTGACACCAGACATGTTTGCAACAATGCCCTCGTCAATCAAATACGAGTGCAACAGGCTTAGCTCCACCTGATTGATCAGCAGCGGTTGCCCCACGCTCTTTTGCAATAGCTCAATCTGCCCCGCTGTATGATTACTGACCCCGAAGTGGCGCACCTTGCCCGATGTCTGCAAGGCATCAAAGGCTCGCGCGACTTCCTCGGTTTCTACCAGCGGATCGGGGCGATGCAGCAGCAGAATATCGAGGTAGTCGGTTTGCAGTCTTTGCAAACTGCCTTCCACTGACGCGACGATGTGCTCATAGCTAAAGTCGTAGCGCTGGGGGTCGCTTGGCTGAGGATCTCCCGCGAAACGAATACCGCACTTCGACTGAAGCACAATTTGCTCACGCAAACCTGGCGAGGCTTTGAGCACATCACCAAACACCTGCTCTGACTTGCCCCGCGTGTAAATATCTGCATGGTCAAACAGGGTAATGTCTGTTTCCAGAGCTGCCTTAATGGCCCGAGAGGCACTTTCCCGCACAGCTGTAGAAAGCGGTGTATCATCCCAAGTGCCGCCAATATTCATGCAGCCATAGGCAACTCGTGAAACTCTCAAATCAGTGCCCGACAGCGTGTAGGTATGCATCAGCGTCTAGAGCTAGGTGGAGCGATGAACAGGTCACTCTGTCCCCATCCTACTGGCGGTCACAGCATCTGCCCACTAATTAGGAACACACTTTTAGGTCAACACTAAACAACTGAGAAAAGCATCTTGATACTCAGAACCAGCGAGAGAACGGCGAATATCTTCTTCAAATGAGTCTCAGGTAAACGATGAGAGTAGCAAGCACCATAGGGAGCTGCAATCGAACTTGCGATCGCGATTACCAAAAAAGCTGGCACATAGATAAAGCCAATCGTATAGGGAAGGCTCAACGTTTGAGACCAGCCACTCATCATGTACCCAACAGTACCTGCGATCGCAATGGGAAATCCAATTGCAGATGAAGTACCAATCGCCTTTTTCATCTCCATATTCTGATAGCTGAGGTAAGTGATTGTTAAAAAACCACCCCCCACCGCAGCAAGAGCGGATACCGATCCAATGCCTGTTCCCGCTAGCAATAAGCCACGTAACTTAGTCGGCTTTCCGCTGGCTTTCGGTTGCCAATTTAGAAACATCTGACCCGCGACCAGAGCCATAAACAGCGCAAAGAATATAGCGATGTAAGCTGAGTTGACCTTGGCGGCGATGCGGGTAATCAGAAAGGCACCTACCATAATGCCGGGTGCCATCCCGTAAACCACCTTCCACAATACAGTTCCTTGAGCAGCATGGGCGCGAATACTTGCGATTGAAGAAATGATCGTGCAAGCCAATGTTGTTCCTAACGCCAAATGAACGACGTTATCTGCACTGATACCCTGGTTACTAAAAATGGATACTAGCAGGGGAACGAGTATTCCACCGCCACCAACCCCTAGTAAGCCTGCCATAAAACCGACAAAGAAACCCAACAAGATGTACAACAACATCCATTCAATACTCAGCATATCAACCTAACTTTTTAGAATTTTTGAAGCAACCAAATCCTCTCAATTGATGCAACTTTTTCCTTTAATCCACCAGGGATTTTCCTGCTTTCAACAGAGTTCAATTGATAAGCAGACGCATAATGGTGTTTTATTTCTGCTTCACCGACTGAGAACGGGGGGCCATCCATGAGTTGTTGATTGTATTCGTAACAAATCAGCAACTGCGGTGCCACGTGGGTGATTTTCATCAGGTGTGACGTATATTGATAACGCCTATTTTCAGGCATTGCAACCAACGCTGCACGGTCATATACCGCGTCAACTGGCCCCAGAACTTCAGCAGACACATCAAAAATATCGCCAACAAAGATGTCGATATCCTTGGCGGAGTAGTGGGTTAATTTACCAACTGTGGAAATTTTTGGCTCCACTTCCAGATCCTTAAACAATTCGTTAATTGCGAGTTCGCTTAACTCTGCACCAACCACTCGATGACCACAATTAAGCAACCATGCAAGATCGCGCGTCTTGCCACACAACGGTAGAAATACACGACCGCCCTTCGCCACATTTAATTTTTCAAAATGTTCGACAAGGAATGGGTTTTCCTCACTTTGGTGAAAACCAATATCTCCCGCTTCCCATTTTTGCTGCCAAAAACTTGCTTCCATATCAACGCCTCCATTGCTCAAGGTATCCATCATCTGCCACAAACCGATCGCGTCAGCCTTGTGCTTATTTGTGTTTGAATATACGATACAACTTCAAGTTGACTTGAAGTCAAGCAGTCGTTGCACCAAGAAAATCATGGATATCACTGAGGTCTCAAAGGCTTCTGGATTACCGACCTCAACGCTACGATTTTATGAGGAAAAAGGACTGATCCAGTCGAACGGCAGAAATGGCTTACGGAGGCTCTTTGATGCCAGTGTCATAGGACGGCTCGCTTTGATTTCCTTGGGGCGCAACGCCGGTTTCTCCCTCGATGAGATTCGTGAAATGTTTACGCCTGAAGTCCCTGAAATCAATAGAATGCTGCTCTTAGCAAAGGCAGATGAGTTGGATAAAAAGATTAAAGAACTGACTGCGATGCGCGATGGTCTCCGCCACGCGGCAGCTTGCACTGCGCCCAACCATTTTGAATGTCCAAAATTCTTGCGGCTCCTGCGTATTGCTAGTAAAAATCGTTTTAGGCAACCCAATAAATTGAAGGACAATAAGCTTTAAGCAAGAGGCTCAGGAAAAGTAATGCAAGCGATATTAAATGCTTTTAGAAATGCTTAACCTAGCCCTTTACAATACGTTCAGTTAGACAATAGACCTCTTGCGGAATTAAGATTATTTGGCTATTTTTAGCTCATAATTATAAATTCCTGCAATTAGATTTACTCGCAATCCAAATTGCTTCCTTCGATTTCTATAACGGCTAGACAAAATTCTGAATATCTTCAAGCATCTAATGATATGCTCAACTTTAATCCTGAGTTTGGCTAAACTTCTATTTTCTCGCTTCTGCTCAGCGCTTAACTGGGAATTCCTGGGTTTCTTATGAGGGGTTTTACTGTTATGATGATAGTTTTTTATTCCCTGATACCCTTTATCTGCTATAACCTGAATCCTCGACAAAGCAATGGTTTTACTCTTTTTAAATATTTTGAAATCATGTTCTCTTCCCTTTCCTATTGCTGCACATATAACCTCTAATGTGGCTTGATTTATTAGCAGTTGCATTTTCAGCGTATGACACTTTTGCTTCCCACTGTAGTATGGCTTTTGTTTTTTTTAGGTCGTTCTATTTCTATTTCTGCTACATCTACAATTACTACTTCTATTTCTGTGTTGCTTTTGACCATTTCTCTTTGACTGGGCAAGCTGAATTTCCTACTCTTAATTAACATATCTTCAATTCTCTTGACTGTCCGTTGAGCCGTTGATTCGTGTACCCCCCAACCTTCTGCTATGTGAAATAGCGTTCTGTACTCTCGCCAATATTCTAATGCCAGCAATATTTGGTCTGGTATTGTTAGCTTGGAATAGCTGCCACGGCTGCCCTGCTTGGCATCCCGCACTACTTGCACCATTTCCCAAAACGTTTCTGGTGTCACTCCATACAGCCTTTTGAAGTCAGATGGTGAATTTGACAAAGCTTGTTTATATTTCATTTAGTTGTTTATAACTGTTAATTAATCCTTCCTCTATTTAGCTTATTTCTCTTAATTCCGCAAGAGGTCTAATTTAGTCCAATAACACCCTAAATGCTTGCTGGCTAACGGCAAAAGTGAGCGACGGTAGATACAAGTGAAACTAAGCATGAGAGCCTTTACACTATCCGCTTCATTAAAGTGTTAGCTTGCTGTCGTCTAAACGTTATTCAAGCCAGCGAAAAGCACGCCGTAACTCAGCAGTACCGTTATTCTCATACCAACGACCGTGGGATAGGATAACTTTTTCAGGGTTCCACTGAAGTATTCGCTGTAAGCAGCTACGTGCCTGTTCCTTTTTCCCGAGAAATGTCATTCGCAAATCCAATGGGAGTTTTCCATCCGGATCGGCAACACCCCCTAATTTAAGTAGCCAATGCAACTGCTGACTTACTTTATTTAGTTCAAAGTTTTCGATGAGATCGGCAAGGATGAGAGTGGCACTCTTGCGGTGGAAAAAGACGACTTCTTCCATAAATCGACCGCCACGAAAGATTAATTGGTCTAGGTCTGCTACCCACTCACGTGGTGCTTCATCTTCCAAGTCAGCATCAAAATCTACTGCAATTTTCTGCTGCGCGGCACGATCGCGAACACCTGGAGATGCCCATGCTACAGCTTCTGGATAGGCGCTAGCCCAAGCACTGATATAGGCGTAATGGATTTTGTTGGGCGAAATGAGGTGGCGCAGTGAACCGAGGGAGTCAATTTGAGCTTTCAGTTCTGGAGTCAATTCTGTTGGTGAATGGCACCATAGGTCACCATTGCTCAGTCGCACAATCGTCATTCGGGTTGGGAAGGGCACCTTTGCTCCATACATTGCCATCTGCACGATGGAACCATCTACGATCCAAATATCTTCGTCAACCTGTTTCAGAAGGTTGATTGGTTCATAAAGGGCGATCGCGTCGTTGCTCATAGCTATGAAAGGAAGGTAAAGGCTTGCTGCTCTAGCGTGGGGTATAAAAGTAGGCTAGCAGTGCCCATCACCTACCGCAAGTAACCTCTGCATCAAACCGATTATCTGTTGGTAGGCAGTGTGCCTGGGCGTTGTTAGCTTGGTCTTCCTTGCTAAAGCACTCGCGGTTTTATAATTGAGTGATGCAAAAGCTTACGATTACCCAACCTGACGACTGGCATCTACATCTACGTGACGGTGCAGCGCTGAAAGCGGTTCTGCCCCACACGGTGCGTCAGTTTGCCCGCGCTATCATCATGCCAAACTTGAAGCCCCCAGTACGCTCGGTAGCTGATGCTGCGGCTTATCGCGATCGCATCCTCGCAGCGATTCCGGCTGGCAAACAGTTTGAGCCACTGATGACGCTCTACCTCACCGACAACACCAGCCCCGAAGAAATTATCCGGGCTAAAGAATCCCAGTTTGTCAAAGCGGTAAAGTACTACCCAGCCGGTGCCACGACCAACTCAGACTTCGGGGTGACGGACATTCGTCAGTGCGATCGCGTTTTTGAAGCGATGCAGCAGGTAGACCTGCCTTTATTACTGCACGGGGAAGTGACGGATCAAGATGTTGATATGTTCGATCGCGAGAAAGCGTTTATCGAGCAACATTTGATCCCTCTCAAGCAGCGATTTCCCAACCTGCGCGTGGTGCTTGAACACGTTACCACCTCAGATGCTGTGCAGTATGTCCTGTCTGCCAACAATATCGCTGCAACGATTACACCACAACATCTATTGTTTAACCGCAATATCCTATTTCAAGGTGGCATTCGCCCCCATTTCTATTGCCTGCCAATTTTGAAACGTGAGGAGCATCGCCTGGCCCTTCTGCAAGCGGCAACCTCTGGTAATCCTAAGTTTTTTCTTGGCACCGATAGCGCCCCCCATCCCCGCAATGGCAAAGAAAGTTCCTGTGGCTGTGCGGGTTGCTACTCGGCTCTGCACGCGATGGAGTTATATGCAGAAGCTTTTGAGAGCGTTGATGCACTCGATAAACTTGAAGCTTTCGCTAGCTTCTATGGGCCAGATTTTTATCAACTCCCGCGCAATACCGAACAGATTACCTTGACCAGAACGACCTGGCGCGTTCCCGATGAATTGCCATTTACTGAATCTGGACTTGTGCCTTTACGGGCAGGTCAGGAGATGACGTGGCAAATGCTTGACGCTAGCATAGCTGAGGCTAATTGATTTAGGCAATCGTGTTATAGACACGCTATTCCTTAGGTTCGGAGCTGATGGGTAAAGGTAAGATAGGTACTGTGTCGAGAGGGAAATTGCGATCGCATGATTGCGCTGTGCAAGGAAGGTGAAACCCTGCTCGCATGAAAAACTGCCAGACTGAGAATAGGATGAATTTCTGAGGTTCCCTGTGAAGCTAGAGAACATATTATTCCCCGTAGGAATCCTGGCAGTGGTGGCGATCGCATTTTTCGCCTACAGTGCTACCGCTGCTCCCTTGCCAGAAGGATTTCCCCCTCCAACACCAGAAGGGCAAATTGAAGTCAAACAATATCCCGCATACCGTTCTGCCACAGTTCGCTATTCAGGAGAACTCTCAATGGCAGCCAATAGAGCTTTTGACCCTCTCTTTCGCCACATCAGCTCTAACAATATCTCCATGACGGCTCCGGTAGAAACCCGTTATCCAGTTAACACCCTAGAAGCCAGTGAGATGGGCGCATCCAATGAACGGGGTGAAGCGCTTGTTTCATTCCTCTACCGCAGCACTGACATCTACCCTTCTGAGATTGCACAAAACATTCAGGTAGAAGACATCGCACCCATGACAGTTGTCAGCCTTGGGCTAAAAGGCAGTTACGATTACTCAAGCTACCAAAAGAACATAGAGCGATTACGGGAGTGGTTAGCGCAGCACCCAGAGTGGACTGTCGTCGGTTCACCTCGCCGCTTCTTCTACGATGCTCCCTATGTCCCCGAACCTGCCAAGCGCAGTGAAATCCAAATTCCGATTCGTCGGCTAGATGGCTAGCGAAAAGCAACGACCTCATAGTGTTCCACTGTTGGGAACGGGTCATAGAAGTGATGCAACAAGGAACGCCACTGTTGGTACTCTGGCGATTGTCGAAACCCAATGGTGTGATCTTCTAACGAATGCCAGCGCACAAGTAGAATATAGCGGTTCGTGGTTTCTAAGCAACGTTGGAGTTCATGAGAGATGTACCCTGGCATGGAGGCAATGATGGTTGAAGCTGTTTTAAAAGCCGTTTCAAACTCATTAACCATACTGGGCTTAACATCAAGGATGGCAACCTCTAGTATCATGGGCTGGATGTTTTTAGCACGGATACTATAGTACAAGGTGCTATCAACTAGCGGCGGCTTTCACAGCATCGCTTTCTCTTCAGTAAGATTGGTGCAGTCGAGAGTGTATGAACGATACTCAATACATCATAAGTCCACTGAGGAAGGATTAACGTCATCGCAATTTCTTCTAGGGTGTGAATAATGCCCACTGCGATCGCAAGATTCAGCGTCAATCCTCCATAACAAAAGCCGAAGAGAGCGATCGCTCTAATATATCGCTCTTGTGTCACTCCAGGAAAATAAAAATAGTAGCCAATGGATGAAAGCCCTACTCAATGGACAATCTAGCGATCGCTTGCCTGATAGAAACTCATGTCATAGGCTCAAATGCTAAACCTAGCTTGGTGTAAGGGTTTCAGCTTTCGCTCAGGCGAGAGTGACAAAAGAGCGATAACAAGCGGTGAAAACGGGTATCATTCATCAGTAAAGAGACAAAGGCTGAAACCTATACATATCAATAATTCCAACTCAGAGTTGCCCCAGGTTGCACCAACCTTCTATTTTTGCCTAGTCCTAATCGGGTTGAGTGCAGCGCTGTTGATAAATTTGAGCTGCTTTATCTGTAGGATTGCGGCGCAGGCACTCAGCAAATAATTGTTCAGCATCTCTAAGCTTTTGCCAATGGTAGAGTAACAAAGCTTCTTCAAATAGCGTTCTCGTGGCTACCTTGCCCTCATAAGTCTCAGGCGGATCGGCATCGAAAACTTCAAACATCGATACCGCTTTTGATTTTCCCTTAACTTTTACGCGATCGATAAGACGGATAGCATACTGGTTAGAATCTGGCAAAGACTGGAAAGTGTGGTGACTAATCAACAGCGAAATCCCATATTGTTTAGTCAAGCTTTCTATCCGCGAGGCTAAATTCACTGCATCGCTAATCACCGTGCTATCCATCCGGTTTTTTCCCCCCACTGTACCGAGTATTAAAGAACCTGTATTGATGCCAATGCCAATCTTAATAGGCACGTATCCAGAAGCGGTGCGATGTTGATTATATTCGGCTAGACGACACAGCATATCAATTCCTGCTTTCACTGCATTATCTGCCTCACCACTAAATAGAGCCATAATTGCATCGCCAATATATTTATCAATAAACCCTTGGTTTTCAATAATGGCTGGCTCCATGTGAGACAAATAGGAATTAATAAATTTGAAATTGTCTTGAGGGTTCATACTTTCCGATAAAGTTGTGAAGTCACGAATATCGGAAAAGAGTACCGACATCTCCTGTTGAACTTGGTCGCCTACTTTAACATCAATAATACTTTCTTTATTCAAGAATTGGAGGAATTGACGGGGGACAAAGCGCTCAAAAGCTTGGTTGAGTTCGGTGAGATTATTGTAGAAACGGGCATTTTCAATGGAAATTGTTGCCTGAGAGGAAAGCAGATTTAAGAGTTCTACGCGCTCGGAAGTAAAAGCATCTGTGGTTAGATTATTTTCTAAATAGATAATTCCTGCCAGTTTACCTTGATGTTGGAGAGGGAAGCACAAAATTGATTTAGGCTTATGTACTTTGATGTAGGGGGAATTAGCAAATTTAGGGTCATTAGCAGCATCGCTCAAGACTACACTTTCCCGCGTGCGAGCTACATAGTTAACAATTATATGAGAAATTAAAAGTTTATCCCCAGGTTCCCCTACAGACTTGATAGGGATTGACTGTAACACAATCACGCCATCTTTATCCACAGAGCCTTCAGCTTCAATTAGCAATTTCCCCTTAGTTTCAAGAATCAAAAAGCCCTTTTGCGCTCCGGCATTCTCAATGATAATCTGCATCAATTTTGCCAGTAATTTATCTAGCAGAATTTCTTCAGATAGAGTTTGCGAAGCTTTCATGATTGCGATCAAATCCAGTTCAGAGGAAGTGCTACTTCCTGTTGTGGTAGGCGGCGTAGATAGCTTAGTGCTAAGTGTTCCCCTGTTCGAGGGCTTTCTTTGTAATAAGTGAGGATAGCGCGTATCTAAATCGTTAACTTTAGCTGTTGCACCCCAGCGGAGATAGCAATAACGGGCATCTTGCATATAGACTTGCGCGATTTTATCTTGATCTAAAGCGAGATAAAACTTAGCGGCGAGTTCGTGTGCTAGTGCTTCTTCATTGATGTATTCATGTTCTTTAGCAAGAGCAATAGCTTTTTTGTAATAGTCCATTGCCACAACTTCTGACCCTTGAACTCGGTGCCGTTCTGCTTCTACAAGATAAAATTTATGTAAATGATTCATTGGGGCATGATGCGCCCATTTTTTAAGTTTTTTCTGGTTAGATTGTACCTTTCGAGAGAGGCGTTTTTGCGGAAATTTTGAGGGAGAAGAAGACACGGCCACTCTTGCAAGCGAATCGTAAAAGTAAAATAACGTAGTCGTCAACATCCCGGCTGCACTATCTATATATTTTTCCGCTAGTGCCGCATTGTCTAACGCTTCCTCATACTCTCCAAATAGGTAACAGAGTGTCAGTTTTTCAAGATATGTATGAAAAAGTAGGGTTTGATCATTTGCCTCAAGATCAAGGGGCAGTCTTTTCGATTCGTCATAAACATCACCAATTAAACGGCAGGGATTTTTCGATTGCCCCATCAGATTCAGAACCATCTGCCGATTTAGATTAATGTAATGAAAGTTTCGCTCTTGCTTTAATTTTTGGATAGTGTCACTGTATTTGGCTGCCTCCCGCTCAACAACAGCTAACTCTTGCCCCATGCAATAGGAATTGTAGGAGTTCCACAATATGGAATATGTCCCATATTCTAAATCTCCTGTTTCTAGTCCGCTCGAGTAGGCGAGCAGTAAAGGCTGTAATGTCTGCCTTCCATGCTCCTTCCAATGCCTGATAAAGTAATTAACAATAGCGACTGTTTTCGCTTTTACTTTCCTAGCATTGAGCCGCTCTAATAGACTTAAAGCTAGGTTGCCAAATTTATAGCCGGATTCAATGTCTCCTAATACTCCGCAAAGAATCAACCCATAAGCTGCATACATCACTGCTGAGAAGGAAGCATTACCGTATTTGACCGATATATTGATACCTTTAAAAATAACCAGCGGTAATAAATTAGGAGCCGCTATATAGGAAGCAGAACTTACAATCGCTAGAATACGAATTGCTGCCAACTTATCAGGAGCAGTCATTTCCGGTAATTCGATTAAGTCCTCAATTCGTTTCCCCAGCAAGGCTAACTTTGTCCCCATCAAACCGAGTAAGATATCTAAGTTACTGGGCTTGTTAGGCAAACTTAGTCCTAACAGCTTCAGAACTGTTAGTCCAGTATCGACTGCTTGTAATGGCTTGTTCTGCGTTAGATAAGCAGAGATTTTAACTTCATAAACTTTTACCTTATCCAGTAGTGCTTTGCCCTGTTGCAGCACGACTGGAACTAATCTCTCCATTTCATCGAATTGACCGCACAAATAGGCAGCTTCTGCGGCTTCTACATACAGAGCAAGTGTAGTATCGTACTGCGTCTGCCAACTTGACCCCCCTTCACTTCCCCCCTTGCTAAGGGAGGACTGAGGGGGGTTCAACAATTCTAAGCCGCCTGTTAGGTAGGTAAGGGCGGGTTGATAAGCGGCTGAAGCTTTTGCTTTCTTGCCAGCTATTAAGTTTAACTTTGCCAATTCATCTCGTTTCTGCTGGTTTTCGAGCAGGTTGCTGCCGAAATTCAATTGATTGACAATATCAAAGATTTTTTCCTCTTGCTGCTGGGGTGGGGTACTATTCAGCAGCAGTTGACCGATTTGTAGATGGTAGGCTTGCTTGCGGTGTGAGGGAATGAGAGAATAGGCGGCTTGTTGGATGCGATCGTGGACAAACCTGTAAGCTACCTTGAATTCATCCAAATTTCGGTCTGTTTGCAGAAATTTGTAATCATCTCCCACTGGGACAATTAGACCTTCTCGCACGGCTGACCACAGTTCCTTTGCCGTTTCTTTTTGCGGCTTTTCACCTACAATTGAGAGAGTTTTTAAATCAAACTGGTTACCGATACAAGCAGCGGTTTTTAATACTTCTTGCGTCACTTCTGGTAGTTTTTGAATTTTTTGAGTCATCAACTCAACAACATTATCAGTAATACCTCGTGCTTGAATTTGCTCTAAATTCCACTGCCAACTGCCACTGAGAAAATCGAAATCTAATAGGTTTTCTGTATAAAGCGACTGGAGAAACTCTTTCAGGAAGAACGGATTACCCTGAGTTTTAGCAAGCACTAATTCGGCTAATGGCTTTGCTCTTTCTGCGTCACACTTAAGCGTATCGGCAATTAATTGATTGACACAACTTAAATCTAACGGCGAGAGCAAGATAGAATTTACAGTTGCTCCAGCTTTTTGAATTTCTGATAAGGTAATTTTCAAGGGATGGGCTGCACTGACTTCATTATCCCGATATGCTCCAATTACCAGTAGATACGAAGTATCTACATCAGTCATCATTAACTGCATTAATTTCAGAGTAGCGGAGTCGGCCCACTGTAAGTCATCTAGAAAGATAACTAAGGGATGCTCTTGTTGACAAAAGACATGAATGAAGTTTTGAAAGACTAAGTTAAACCGATTTTGAAATTCAGTCGCGGCTAGCTCTAGGACGGCTGGTTGCTTGCCAATAATCAGTTCGATTTCGGGGATGACATCAATAATAATTTGTCCGTTGGCTCCTAATGCTGATAGGAGTTTGTCACGCCATACCTGTAGTTGTTCGGACGTTTCAGTTAGCAGTTGTCGAACTAATTCTCGGAATGCACTGACGATAGCACTGTAAGGAATATTTCGCTGGAACTGGTCAAACTTACCAGAAATGTAATAACCGCGTCGTTCGGTAATGGGTTTATAGATTTCTTGAACTAATACTGATTTACCAATACCGGAATAACCAGCAACGAGCATGAGTTGGCTGGTACCATGAGTTATCTGCTCAAAAGCTGCGAGTAACGTTTCAATTTGGCTTGACCTGCCATAGAGCTTCTGCGGGATTTGAAATTTATCAGAAATATCTTGTTCGCCTAAAACAAAATCTTCAATTTTATCACCACTTTCTAGTTGCATCAGACAGAGCGCCAAATCGTCTCTAATGCCTAAAGCACTTTGGTATCGTTCCTCTGCTGTTTTCGCCATGAGTTTCATCACGATTTCTGAAACGACTAGAGGAATTTCGGGATTAACTCTATGGGGTGGGACGGGTTGTCTAGCAATATGACAATGAACCAACTCCATTGCATCGGTAGCGTCAAAAGGCAATTGGTTTGCCAATATTTTATAAAAGGTAACTCCCAGCGAGTAAAAGTCAGTGCGGTAATCGATCGCTCGATTCATCCTGCCTGTTTGTTCGGGAGAAATATAAGCTAACGTTCCTTCTAAAACATTAGGGCTTTTTAAGGCAGTGTTTTCCCTGGACAAGACTGTGGACAAGCCAAAGTCAATAATTTTTAATTCTCCGGTTTGAGAGTTAAAAACAATATTGGACGGGTTAATATCTTTATGGATAATGTTTGACTGATGAATTCTCCCCAGACTTTCAGCGATCTGAATGGCGATTTGGAGAAATTCTAATAAGGTAAACTGTCTTTTTTGGAGTAATCTTTCTAAGGATTCTCCACCGAAATCCTCTAATAGCATTACCAGCGTGTTGTTATGTCTTTGTAGCTCGTGAGCCTTAACAACTCCCCTTAGTTCAAAGCTACGGGTGATTTCATATTCCTGCTGGTAACGGACAAGTTCGGCAGGGGTAGGATAGTCTTCTTTGAGGACTTTCAGAATCAGCGGTTGGTTATCTTGTTCTCTAATTCCCCGATAGACCAGGGAATTGGCACTTTCGTAAATTTGGGCTAAAACTTTAATTCCAGGGAGTTTAATCATGTTTGGGTCTCCATTTTTGGCAGTCATGAACTTTACGGGCGATGGTCAACGACTGCTGATGGTACTCAATCGCCTTGGCCGAGTTGCCCAGGGAAGCGTAAACATTTCGCCAATTACCCAATGCTGACCCTTCACTTTAACGGTCTTTAATCTCTCGGTAGATAATCAATGTCTGTTGACAACACTCAAGGCTTCTTGAAATTGACTTGTCTGACTCTAGTGATTTCTTTGCTCCAACAACTTAGTATCGCAGCCAACAGGCTAGTATTTTTTCTAATATTCATCTAAGGATCGAGGATATATCGCTCTTTTATCACTCTCACCGGAGCGAAAGCTGAAACCATTACAGCAAGCTAGTTTTAGCATTTGAGCCTATGACATGAGTTTCTATCAGGCAAGCGATCGCTAGATTGTCCATTAAGTAGGGCTTTCATCCATTGGCTACTATTTTTATTTTCCTGGAGTGACACAAGAGCGATAACTGCGATCTCTCTTGAAAATAGGGGTCAAGGGAGATGTCAGCCTAACCTAAACAGGTGGATGAATCGGATAGTCAGGTTGCGACTGGAAATGTTCTTCTATTGCCGCCATCACGGCTAAAACAATATCTTCACGCCAGTGACGCGCTGCAACTTGTACACCCACAGGTAATCCAACACTCCCTTGTTCTACTTTGGAAGCTGTTTGCTCACTTAACTGTGTACTAGGTAAGCGATCGCTTTCTTCACCCGGACGCACCCGCGTGACGGATACCACGCCTGCGGGCATACCCAGTAAATTGTACGGGATAGTATAAGTCGCATCTTGGAGTAAATAATTACTACTGCCATGAGTCAGTGCTGGCAGAGCGCAAACTGGAGAGAGTATCGCATCCA
The DNA here is from genome assembly GCF_039961925.1 of Trichocoleus sp. DQ-U1. NCBI lineage: Bacteria > Bacillati > Cyanobacteriota > Cyanophyceae > Leptolyngbyales > Trichocoleusaceae > Trichocoleus > Trichocoleus sp. DQ-U1. The sequence continues at coordinate 17,157 of NZ_JAMPKB010000010.1, forward strand.
ATTGTTTAGCTTCCATTGCTGCCATAAAAGCTGCACGGTAGCGGTTACGTTCATCAATCGTTTGCCAATATTCGCTGACGGATACTTCGCCCATATAAGGGGAAAGCTTAGCGATGAGCGACTGACCCATCAATCCAGAAATTGCGGCAATAACTCTGAGTAAAGGTTTTGGCAGAGAAGCTGTTTGAATGGTCTGATTAATTTGTGGATGCCGTTTGCTGTTACCTAACTGCCTTTTCGAGGTTACTAAGCCATCTGCACCATAGAGTTGGAGGTATAACTGTAAAGCTTTAAGCAAGTCTGGAGGTGTCCACTCTTCGACGATCGCACCACGTTTTTCAAGCGAAACAGCAGCTTCTCTCACCGCACGTCGCACGGCAGGGGAAGGAGTAATGATGCCATTGTCAGTGAAAAAAGCGATTCGCAAATTCTCCACTTTGACATCAGACGGTTCGCGCCAAGGTACGGGTGGAATACTGGGGTCAAACGCTTCCTGTCCCGGTACCGCCAGAACTTTCATCGCCAGGTTCAAGTCAGCGACAGTCCGTGCCATTGGGCCGGGTTGTGCCAGTATCGCTTCTTGACCGGGTAACAGGGGTATGTGACCGACCATCGATAACCTATTCGATGTGGGTTTCAGGCTGGAAATCCCACAGGCATGAGCAGGCATCCGAACGCTGCCGCCAATATCACTCCCCAAGCCAAAACACGAACCCAAAGCCGCGATAATCGCCGCCTCACCACCACTGCTTCCCCCTGGAGAGCGTTCCGGATTCCAGGGATTCACGGTGCGACCGTAGATGGGGTTATCCGATTCGTTAGATGCTAGCAACTGGGGGACATTGGTTTTGCCTAAAATAATCGCTCCTGCCTGTTGCAGTCTTTTGACCAGTGGCGCATCCTGCTTTGCCGTTTGGCTGAGAGCAGAAATTCCCATGTTGGAGACAGTTCCCGCTACATCAAAGGACTCCTTGATAGTGATGGGAACTCCGTGTAATAGTCCCAGTGTTTCTCCCCTAGAACGAGCTTCATCAGCAGCTTTTGCTTGCGATCGCGCTTGCTCAAATAGAGGGATAATAACAGCATTTAAGCGAGGATTAACCTCTTCAATGCGTTGAATGTGCGCCTCAACGACTTCACTAGCAGAAAGTTCTCCAGCCGCAATTTTTTGAGTAATTTCTGTGGCGCTACTGCCAACAATAGCGGAAGGAATTTTAACGGTATCCATTTGCCGCTCACCTTGTAACTCTACATTACTCAGAATTACCTTTCTAATCCAGAGCGTCTTGTAGATTCGTCCAATTTGTTGTACGTTCTTGCTATCCTTGTCGGATATGTCTGGGAGTCACGCCTAGCAGACGTTTCAAGTGACGGTTGAGATGGCTTTGGTTGGCAAAACCAACGCTGTAGGCTACCTCTGCAATACTGAGTTCTCCGTTTAGGAGTAATTCTTTAGCCCGTTCGACTCGACGGCGAATCACATATTGATGCGGAGTCAAGCCCGTTGATTGTTTAAACAAGCGAGTGAAATAATGGGGACTCATCTGCACGATTTTCGCCAGTTCCGCTAAACCTAAATCTCGGTCGAGATGCCCATTAATGTAGTCAATGACTTGCCGCAATTGGTGTTTGGAAAGACCGCCATTATAGTCACGTAGAATAGGTTGGCGTGCTGAGTAGTTTTGTAACAGGTGAACCGCTAGAGCATTAGCCATCGTCTCAGCGTAGAGACGACTCCCTTGAGGATTGTTTTCTAACACTTGCTTAAGTGCCAGCCCAATTTGCAGAACTAGCCCGTCAGATATGGCGAACTGAGGCAATAGCTCAACGTTAGAAGATTCAGCCGATTCGTCAATAGCACGAGCGAAAACATCAGAAGCAATAGCCATAACGATAAAGTCATGTTCTGCATTCCAACAAGAACGATGACTAACTTGGGCAGGAGTAATGACTATATCCCCTTCAACGACTTGCTCATGCCGAATTTTTCCGTCTAGGGTTCGCCGTGCCTGAATTGGAGCATCGGTTTTTGGGAAAATGAGAAGACCATGCCAAAAGGGACTGCAAACTTCAGGAGATTCAAAGGCGGGTGTGCGGAAATGTCCCAGGAAAATGCCATTCCAACCCGCATGAAGACTGGTGAGAATTGGCGAGCGATCGCAGATTTGGATGAGATCGTCTTCGTTAGCGATCGCTCTAGGTTTGGCTTCTGGCATGGGGTGAACTCATCCCTACATGCCTAGTGTATCAATATCGATCGCCTAGTTCATCGACACAAAAAGCCGCAGGCGCACAAAGATTCCATCAGAAAGATGGAGCAGCTTCTGCAATACAACTAGGAATTCATGAGAGCCAAACCGAAGGCTCCCAATCGCTCTGCGCCTTCTGAAGGCGTGGAGGATCGAGAGTTGTTGTGGATGTGGTTGCACGCCAAAAGCGATCGCACTCACCCAATACGAAACAAGTGCGATCGCTAGAGATTAAAGGAGGCAGTCTAACAGCTAGCCAGATTTTCTCTAGGCTACGGCTTGCTGAGAACTTTCTTGGAGCATTTGGGCGATCGCATCAGCGGGGACAGGACGGCTAAAGTAGAACCCCTGACCTTCTTCACACCCCCGTCTTTGCAAGTAGTCAAGCTGTTCTTGGGTTTCTATGCCTTCTGCTGTAATGTTCAACCGCAGGCTCTTTGCGAGGGCAATGATGGCATCGGTTACGGCGGCGCTATCAGGATTAGATGTCACATCCTGCACAAATGACCGATCGATCTTGAGCATGGTAACGGGAAAGCGCTTCAAGTAGTTCAGAGAGGAATAGCCGGTGCCAAAATCATCCAAAGCCAGCAAGATACCCAGGTTTCGTAATTGATCTAAAGTGTTAACAGATCGCTGAACGTCCCCCATGAGGAGGCTTTCAGTCACTTCCAGTTCTAGGTAAGATGCTTTTAACCCGGTTTCCTCAAGGGTTTGGTTGACGACTTCGACTAGATTTGGTTGTTCAAACTGTCGAGCTGACAGATTTACCGATATCCGAATTGGAGGGAATCCGGCAAGCTGCCAAGCACGAGTTTGGGCGCAAGCAGTTCGCAAAACCCATTCCCCAATTTGCACGATCGAACCATTTGCTTCTGCAATGGGAATAAACTTAGCTGGAGAAACCAACCCTAGCGTCGGGTGCTGCCAGCGAACCAGGGCTTCCATTGCCGTGATTTTTCTGGTATGCAAATCAATCAAGGGTTGGTAATAAACCACCATTTCGTTGCGCTCAACCGCTCCATGTAATTCATTTTCTAATACCAGTCGTTCCTGCAACTGAGCATTCACTTCTGGCGAATAGAACTGATATTGGCTACGTCCTTGTTGTTTCGCCTGATATAGCGCCAGACGAGCCTTTTGCAACAGTTTATCCACACCATTACGATCTTCTAGGTCATTAATCGCGATACCAATACTGGCGGTAATCCGAATCGAGTTTCCCTCTAAAAAGAAGGGTTTTGCCAGCGTACTTACTAGCAACTGGGATAGCTTGATCGCGCTCTCAAAGCAGGGAATTTCCGTTAGCGCGATCGCAAATTCATCTCCACTCACATGAGCCAGAATCTCTGTTTGACCCATACAGGTTGTCAAACGTTGCGCAACTGCTCTTAACAGCAAATTTAAGGTTTCCCGATCCAATGTATGACTCATATCAGTGAAATCGTCGATACCCAACAAAACTACTGCTACCAGCCGCTGGTCGTTTTCAGATTGGGATACTATCTGATGCAAGCGATCGCAGAATAAATCCCGATTAGGTAATCCAGTCAGTCCATCGTAGTTGCTGATGTAGTGAATTAATTCATCTAACTTATGAAGAGTTTGTGAGGTATCTGCCATTAATGTGCCTGCTTCATCGGCAAATTCTGTAGGCAGTTCGGGTAACTTTTTGGTATTCAAATAGTCTTGTAATGCAGCAGATGTCAAAATGACTGGGGCAAGGAGGTGGCGTAGTGCATACAGAGTAGCTGCTGTACCCACTAAAGTAGCCAACAGAGCAATCACCAGCACTCGCACTGTCATTTCCCAGGAATAAGAGTTTGAAATAACGAAAGTTATCAATAAGGTTAAAAGTGGTACGTGAGTGCCTAAAAATGCCACCAACATAATTTTGGCAGTATAGCTTTTCTTAAGCAGTCCGAACCGAGCTAGAAAGGAGTACAGGGCAAGCTTGCAATTGAGTTTCATAGATGCTGCTCAAGGGTTAAAAGTTTGCAAATTACTTACCAAGTAATATGGCAGAACCATATCTGGTATTTTGGAGATATAGAGGACTACTTCCCTTTCAAATCAACCGATGCAAGGTTAAATTTATAACCTTAAATATGGTATTCACTGAAACAAAATTTTAGATTTTTGATACATCTCACTACACAGTACATTTTTGAAATCATAAATGTTCACCGTATAATCACTGATTTATAAAAAAATTAAGAATAAATAAAGCTTTTATCTCCGAGAAATTAGGGAAAGTGAAAGCGATCGCCAGAGTTTAAGTTACTCAGTGTAATGCTTTGAGCGTGGGACGACCGGGAAAGATTGCGATCGCATATACAGCATTTTTCAGTTAGGTGGAGTAGATGGCGGTTCTAACGTTCGATAGAGGCTTTTTAATTGCTATGCCGCTATAGATGTATGGCACCCAAACGAGAATTGCTATAGATTTCCGGTGACTTCGATCAGGTGGGTAGATGACGTATTGGCGTGGGTGGGTTTCCTCACATCTTGCAACCTGGTGATTGAAACCGGACAGCGATCGCAAGCACACAAACAAAACCTGGCTACGCAGGTTATAAAATCCTTGATTCTCGGTTAGTCTGCGCTTTTAGGGCTGGAAATGCGATCGCCCCAGAATTCTATTGTGACGGCTTACGGCTTAGTGTTACGGCTTAGTGCATGATGCGATCGCGACTTGAGTGAGGCGTGAGGCGACGGTTATGCAAAGCAGCTTGTCCTTGAGGATTGCAGCTTTTTTCTATCGAATCTTAGTTAATCTTAGTCAGGAGAGACTTTTCTAAATACAGAAGGGTAAATTCTATTGGTTCAGCAATCAGAACTCCAAAACAAGTCATCGATGCAGCCGCTTCAGCGGGTGCTGGGAAGTTTAAGCGCCTACCGTTGGATCTCGATAGGGGCGTTGCTTAGTTCCTTGCTCTTAACGGCTGCTTATGCCGTCACTCCCCAACTGTTTCGTTGGGGAATCGATGAAGGGATTGCCCAGCGAAACCTCCAAATTGTGTTTTACAGCGCTGGATGGATGGTCGTTGCTGCGATCGCGCGCGGTTTGTTTAACTTTGGACAAAGCTTTTGGGCAGAAACCGCATCTCAAGGGGTTGCCTACGATCTGCGGAACAAGATTTTCAGCAAGATTCAAAACCTCAGTTTCAGCTACCACGACCAATCCCAGACTTCTCAACTGCTAACTCGCGTCACGAGCGATATTGAGCAAATCCGCACGTTCCTGAGTACAAGTCTGATGCAGGTGATCGGTGCAGTCATCACGCTTCTAAGCATTGCCACAATCCTGCTGTTAATGAACTGGCAACTGGCGCTGATTACGCTAACAGTCGTGCCAATCTCAGGATGGTTGTTGGCGCAGTTTCTTACCAAAAATAGCCGGTTGTTCGGGCAGGTTCAGGAGCAACTTGGCAATCTTAATACTGTATTGCAAGAAAACTTGCTGGGCGTGCGAGTGGTAAAAGCATTTGTCCGAGAATCGGCAGAAGCAAAGCGTTACACGACGCTGAATGATGCGTTGATTGTGACCAACATGAAGACCATTCGCGCTATCCGCAACACTTTTCCGTTCATCTTTTTGCTCAGTAACTTGGTGACGGTAGTTGTCATTGGCTATGGCGGTGCAGAGGTCATTGAAAATCGGTTTTCAATTGGAGAATTGGTAGCGTTTAACTCTTACTTGCTGTTGATTCTTCAACCCGTTTTATTAATAGGATTTGCGGCTCCCGCGATCGCGCAAGCGGCAGCATCTGCCGAACGAGTCTATGAAGTAGTGGATGCAGAGATTGAAATTCGCAATCGCCCTGGTGCTGTCCCCTTTGAAACTTGCGGCGGTCGAATTACATTTGAAAACGTCTCGTTCCGCTATCCAGGAGCCACTACAGAAGCCCTTAAAGGCGTTTCCTTTGAAACTAAACCGAAAGAACTCATCGCGATTCTGGGGATGACTGGTTCCGGGAAAAGCACCATTATCAACCTAATTCCGCGCTTCTATGATGTTACGGCGGGGTCAGTTCGCATTGATGGACGAGATGTGCGAGACTTCACCCTGACAAGCTTGCGATCGCATATTGGCATCGTATTTCAGGAAACCACGCTGTTCTCTGGCACCATCCGCGAGAATATTGCTTATGCTAAGCCTGATGCAGACTTGGAGCAAGTCATTGAAGTCGCAAAAGCTACGCAAATGCATGACTTTATTACCAGCTTGCCCGATGGTTACGAAACGATAGTTGGAGAACGGGGTGTAGGCTTATCGGGCGGACAAAAGCAACGGATCGCGATCGCTCGCACATTGCTGACAGATTACAGCATTCTCATCCTCGATGACAGCACCTCTGCCGTAGATGCCAGAACCGCTGCCCAGATTCAGGAGGAACTCGATCGCCTGATGCGCCAAAAAGCTTGCACGACCTTTGCGATCGCTCAACGCATTAGTACCGTGCGGAATGCCGATCGGATTTTGTTGATGGATAAAGGACGATTGGTAGCGCAAGGAACCCATGAAGAGTTAATGCAAAATAGTCCCCTTTATGGGGCAATTTTGGAGTCCCAGGTGAAGCGAAAGATTGAAAGTTGAGTAATTTAGTCTCAAGATAATTTGAATGTCACCTTGTTCGGGTTGTCTGTGGGACAATGCAGGAACTCAGCTTAATTCTCCGACCAAATAGGCAGAACTGTACTACTCTTGCGTAACAAAGTTATATGAGTAGTCAGGATGAAGATTGTTCAAGAGGTTTCCTTAATCAGCGTTGGCAGTTTTGAAGAATCAAGCGATTGGTCTATCATTCGCGCTGAAATTCGTGATGCTGTCTCTCTAATCGTTCATCCTCCTGGTACATCAAGCTTTACAATCAATCCAACTAACGGGACTTAGGCAAAAACTGATAATAAAATGGCTTCAAACCTAGACAGAGAAGGACTCTCAGCTCGAAAGAGCATAAATCCAGTATTCACAAGGGTTTCAGGCATTTTTTGGTCATCGACCTCTTTTCCTTGCTCAGAGAGGTTTTCAGCTCCTAAAGGGGCTAGAAAATGCCTAAGTCCCACTAAACACGGTAATGGCGTTAAGCCAATTAAACAAGCTTGCACGATCGCGTTGAGGGACAGATACGGATGGAGGCTAGAAACTTCAATTAACTATGCAACCCGCTCGCCAGGAAAGGTAGATGCCACAAAAGTCATTGACAACCACCTTTTTGCTCTTGAGTGGGAAACGGGTAATATCTCCTCAAGCCATCGAGCAGTCAATAAAATGGTTCTTGGATTGCTACGTGGTGTTTTTCTAGGAACTGTTTTGGTACTCCCAAGTAGAAAACTCTATCCTTACCTAACCGATCGGATTGGCAACTATGAAGAGTTGGAGCCATACTTTGATGTTTGGCGGGCAGTCAGGATAGAAGAAGGTTTTCTGGCAATCTTTGTAATTGAACACGATCGAGTAGATAACAACGTACCAACGATTACCAAAGGAACAGATGGTCGTGCATTAGTCTGAATCGTTCTGCACGGAAGCTATGTAGAGTAAGGAATTGGCAGTTGTGATGCAATAGTTTTGCGTTGCTTCAATTTCTTGCTTCCCCTTGCTGATTCCCATTCCTCTATAATTCCATTAACCAAATCAGTCAATCGTTCTACTGCTGGCTCTGTATCCCCAATTTCTGAACCAATCCAGTAACGATGTAGTTTTTCTGCTGCGTAAAATGTAGTACCAGAACCTCCAAATGGATCAACCACAATCTCACCGGGATTAGATGCCATTGCAATAATCCGTTCTAACATAATGGGAGCCAGTTCGTTGGGGATTCGTTTTTTATGCCGACGATGCCGAACTGGTGGAATATCAGTCCACATTTCCTCGGTTAATGTCCATAAAACTTCACTAGAATCAGCTTCAGGGGCATCTTCCCAAACATCCTCTGGCATATCCCAGACATCCATTAAGTTGATGCCTTTTTCATTGAGCTTTTTTCGATGTCCGCCATAGTCACGAATTTCTCCGCCACAATGCCGACAAACTTGAATGGGTGTGTAAACTTTGTTGAAGACTGCTGGTTCTCCTTTAGTGTAATAGAGTAATCCGTAGTGAGCGGGAGACATCTTTTTACCACGGGGAAAAGCTTTCGGCATTCTGCAAGCAATCCAATGCCGAAACCACATTCCTTTCTGATTGAGGTATGCACCATACTCTATGCACCATTTAGGTAGGTTGAATACAAATAAACTTCCACCAGGTTTAAGTACTCGAATGCTCTCCCCCAGCCACTGTTGCGACCAGGCTAGATATTTGTCTAACTCCATCCGATCGCTTACTCCTTCACCGTATTCTTTTCCAAGATTAAAGGGTGGATCGGCAAATACAAGATTTACAGACTCATTAGGCAATGCTGACAGAAGTTTAAGGCAGTCTCCTTGATAGAAGATGCCATGCTCACTAATGTAAACCTGTTGTAATTCTTGTTGAATTGCAACATCAGTTGCAATCAGTTGAAAAGGAAGCATTTATCTAACCTTTAGTACATTAGTATAGCTTGAGCCTACAAACTCTATTGTCCTTTGTCAATAGAGTTTGGTTCAGAAGTTGTACTCCGTGGCTGATAGGGTTTCCCCATAGGTTGATTCTTATATCTCCCTACTTCAGCAGCTTCTATGTAGTAGTAACGCCCAAGTTTGTGAGCTACAATCTGACCATTCTTAATCAGGTCGTGAACTCGCTGACGAGTTACGCATAGCAGCAAAGCTGTTTGAGCTACAGAAAGTAAGTCAGGGCTGTCCTTTGAAGCAAGGTCTGTCATACGATAAGCTAAAAGGGTGCTTTGATCTCACAAATCCTTCGTCAATATTGCATTTGTGACTTCAACTATCTGTAAGCTCTTAATTTCGCTGAGAAATGCGATCGCGTATTGCTTGAGGCACATTCTCCCAGTATTGGTCTGTCATTGGTGTTGCCGGAGCGAACTCTAACCCTTCCAGTAGAACTGATTCCAGCCGTTCCTTCGCTTTTCGTGCTCGATCCTGACGGATTAACTTGCAAAAATACTCGCTGACTGTACTATAGCCACCAGGTCATAAGAATTCCTCCAAGCCTCACAGCCTACATAATGTCAAATTATGCCATAACAAACAGTGAGCTATGACGGATGTAGGTTTGAGAGAGTCCTTCCAGACGATACGATAGCGAAGTGAAAAAATAAGTTGGGAAAAAAGCATGAGAGTCCCAGGTCCCGTTGTCGCATCCGAGCAAAAAGCAACTCACCAACTCTCAACCCTGCGGCGCTTTTTACGATATCTCCGACCCTATCGGAAAGAAATTCCCATTGCCTTAACCTTAGTGGCGATTGGGGCTGCAACGCAATCCATTGGCCCCTTCTTGATTGGTTGGTCTATTGACAATCTGATTACGCGGGGAAATCTGCGGGGATTGTTATTGATGTTGGGGGTACTGGGACTGATCTACATCCTCGGTGTTTGGGCAATTCGAGGACAGATTATGCGCGTGGGTTCGATCGTGCAGCGCGTACTGGCTCAACTGCGGCAAGATATTTTTATTAAAATCCAAAGCCTTCCAATCAGCTTTTTCGATCGCAGCGAAGCGGGTGATTTGATGAGCCGCTTGCTGAATGATGTGAATACAGTGAATCAAGCATTTGGACAGACGATTGCCCAAATGTTGGGCAACACGTTCAGCTTAATTGGCATTATTATTGCCATGCTCTCAATCGATCTGAAACTTGGTTTGCTGAGCAATTTAGCGGTGCCATTGATGATTTTCACGACTGGCTTGTTTTCCCGCTGGGCAAGAGCGAGATTTCGCGTCACGCGGCAGACAATCGGCGATCTTTCCGCCAAGCTAGAAGAAGGTATCAGCAGTGTCCGGGAAGCACAAGCATTCAATCGCATCCAACTCAATATTGAAGAGTTTGATGTTGTCAACGCAGCCAATCGCGATGCGAACGTTGAAGCAGTGGCAATTACGGCTGCATTTTTGCCGTCGATTGATTTTCTCAATACATTAGCTACCGCCGCAGTGCTGGCGTATGGAGGATATCTGGCGGTGACAGGAGCCGCAACCGTGGGGGTGGTGACTTCGTTTTTACTCTACGTTCAGCAGTTCTTTCGCCCGATCCAAATTCTCAGCCAATTTTATACGCAAGCTCAATCTGCGATGGCAGGTTTGGAGCGGATTTTTCTGCTATTAGATGAACCTTCGCAATTGAATGATGCCCCTAATGCGACTGAGATGCCGCCTATTCAGGGTGAGGTGCGGTTTGAAGCGGTGACATTTGGCTATACCCCTACTCAACTCGTACTCAAAGGGGTGAATCTGCACGCTCAACCGGGACAGATGATTGCATTGGTGGGACCAACTGGAGCGGGTAAAAGTACGATTATTAACTTGATTCTGCGCTTCTACGATGTGTCTGGCGGCGCAGTGAAAATTGATGGGATTGATGTGCGGAGCGTGACGCAGGCGAGTTTGCGCCGTCAAATTGGCATTGTTTTACAAGACAATATTTTGTTCAGCGGTACAGTTGCAGAAAATATTGCTTTCGGCTGTCCCCACGCTACGCAAGCGGATATTGAAGCAGCGGCGCAATTAGCCAATGTGCATGAATTTATCATTTCCTTGCCGCAAGGATACGCGACTCAATTGGGAGAACGGGGTGCGCCTCTCAGCCAAGGACAGCGACAGCTGGTAAGTATTGCGCGTGCTGTATTAATTAACCCCCGAATTTTGATTCTGGATGAAGCTACCAGTAGTATTGATACTCGCACAGAAGCGCTGGTGCAGGATGCGATCGCGCGTCTACTCCAAAGTCGCACCAGCTTTGTGATTGCCCACCGCCTCAGTACAGTAACGCAAGCCGATCAAGTGTTAGTGATTCAGCAAGGACAAATTGTGGAACGAGGTACTCACGCAGAACTCATCGCCCAAGAAGGTGTTTATGCCAATCTCTATGCGCTGCAACTGGGGGCAAATTCTACTCAATAGCGCGGTGCAAGGATGCTAACCTTTACTGGTTAAAATTTACGGGTTAAAACTTACTGGTTAAAACTTAGCGCGATCGCACTCTGCTCTATTGCCCCCATCACAAACATATCCTTGCCCCAACCCAAGTAGGAACCCCAAGAAGCCACAGGTGATGGCTCTCTTGGGGTTCCTCTTAATTGTGAGTAATCAACCGGAAAGGCTGCCTTGGTGAAAGTCGAGACTACACCATTTCCTCTAGTTCTTTGCCCTTAGTTTCTTTAATCAGTAGCAGAACGAAGAACAAGGAAATCGCCGCAGCAGTCGCATACAAGCCATAGGCAAAGCCTAAACCCACATCCTTGAGAGGGGGAAAGGTCGTGGACACTGCAAAGTTTGCAATCCACTGAGCCGCAGCAGCAACGGATAGCGCTGCTCCGCGAATCCGATTATTAAACATCTCCCCTAGCATCACCCAAACGACGGGTCCCCAAGAGAAGCCGAAGCAGAAGACGTAGAGGTTAGCAGCTAGCAAGGCAATGATGCCAGAGTTTCCGGTTAAACTGGGGTTCCCGGCGGCATCTAGGGGCGCACTACCAAAGGTTGCCGCCAGCGTTCCTAGGGTAAGAGTCATGCCCAGAGAACCCAGGATCAGCAGAGGTTTGCGTCCAAACTTGTCCACGAAAGCGATCGCGACTAGCGTTGTCACAATATTGGTGATACTGGTAATCACGGTAATCCACAGCGAATCCTTCTCGGAAAAGCCTACCGCCTGCCACAGGACGCTGCTGTAGTAGAAAATTACGTTAATTCCTACCAACTGTTGCAGAATAGATAACCCAATACCAACCCAGACTATCGTGAGTAAGCCATGCCGACCCATGAGATCGGACAGTTGAGGTTTGCGCTCCCGCGATACCGTCTGCCGAATCTCCTGTACTTTAGCCTCAACATCTCCACCCAAAACCTTTGCCAAAACCGAAGCCGCTTCTGCGTCCCGTCCTTGAGCCACCAAGTAGCGGGGTGATTCCGGAATCCTCAGTGCGCCTATTCCATAGGCAATGGCAGGTGGGATCTCAGTCCAGAACATCCAACGCCAAGCAGGTATCCCGAACCAGAAGGGCGCTTCGGCGGAACCCGCAGCGACAGCGATGAAGTAGTCGCACAGCAAGGCGATGAAGATCCCGGTCACGATCGCAAGTTGTTGCAGAGAACCCAGGCGTCCGCGCAGGTGTGCAGGGGAGACTTCAGCAATGTAGGCGGGGGCGATAACGCTCGCAGCACCAACTGCTACCCCGCCCACCAATCGCCAAACCATGAAATCCCAAATATTAAAGGCAATACCAGAACCCACGGCGCTGATCAAAAACAGAATAGATGCGACGATCATCGTTTTTACCCGCCCGTAACGATCGGCGATCTGTCCGGCAAAGAAGGCTCCCACCGCCGAACCCAAGAGTGCGGAGGAAACAGCGAATCCCGTTGCCACACTACCGGCTTGAAAATCTTTTCCTAAAGCGGCTACCGCACCATTAATTACGGCAGTATCAAAACCAAATAAAAAGCCGCCAATCGCAGCTACCAGCGCCAGCATCAGCACATAGGATGTGCTGGCTTTAGGCATAACAGGTTTGTTGTGAATAGTCATTTGTTAATCCCTAAGTCAAACGCAAATGCAAAGTAAAATTGATTTCGATTTGCTCATCCATGCGAACTTTGAAATGCAAAGCCTGCCAAGCGATAGCAAGCAACCTATCGTGGTAGCTTGCTATCGCTTGGCGATTACCTCCGGTACACTGCGCGATCGCTCATGTACTACGGCAGTTTTTACTTTTGTGAACTTTGGAGACAACGAGCGGATTTGTCTCCTGGCTTAGGTTCGATAGCTAGTCTGTGTTTAATGTGAGAAATGGGATAAACCGGGTTATCAGAAAGATGTAAATTTATTTCTCACCATGAGAACATTGTTTGATCCTACCTTCTGACTAGCATCAATCTTTAGGATTAAACCTACGAAAACGTAAGAAAATGTAAGATTTAGCGAATAAACTTAACATAACTGCCTGATTAAGAGCAAATGTCCCAAAATATAGGAGCGTCAGGTTGTAAATAGTATTTAAGAGCGATCGCAAGGAGAGTTATCTAGAAGCAAATTGACAGACTACACGACCTGTGAAAACACATTCATGTACCGGATGCGATCGCAAGTGTTACCGAATCAAATTTCTCTTCCCCGTCAGTGCGATCGCCAGTGCGTTTTGCGGTAACATTAAGCACTCCCTATCTTTCTGATAGATCGTTAATTTCAGTTTCATTTCATCCCTACTCACTCCAAAATCCGTTTGCTGAACTGAAGGGTGTTCCTCCACCTTACGCCAGTATCCCAAGTTTAATTAATAACTTTTTTCAGTGAAGCTTACACAAAAATACGGTAAATCTTGCGTAAAGCTACGCTTTCACTGACAAATTTGAGGTATTTTTTGTCTAACAGATACAAGTCTACATCTATGGGAGGAGCCTTATGAAAATTAAAACTTTTACATTTAAACCATTCATGAAGCTACTGAACCTGTCAGCTTTAATCACTTTAAGTACCGCTGCCATTTTAGACCTTGGAGCTTCTGGAGCAGATGCTGCCTTATTAATTGGTAATACTAAAACCAACAATGTAGTGCGTTATGACGATAAGACAGGAAAGTTTTTGGGTGATTTTATTGCCCCTGGTAGTGGTGGTTTATCTAACCCAGATGATTTAGTATTTGGTCCTGATGGAAATCTCTATATCAGCAGTGGTAGTAGTTCTACAGGACAGATATTGCGCTACAACGGCAAGACAGGTGCATTCATCGATATATTTGCTTCAGGGGGAAATCTCACTCGTCCCTATGGTATGGTATTTGGGCCTGATGGCTATCTTTATGTGAGTAGCTTTCTTACAGACACAATCCTACGCTATAACGCTAGGACAGGCGCATTTGTAGATGTCTTTGCTTCAGGAAATGGATTGCCCGGTGGTTTAAATGGCCCGAATGATTTGTTATTTACACCTGATGGTAAGTTGCTCGTTTCTACTCAGGGTAGCGTTGCTATAGCTGGTGATGCTAACACAGATGGCATCATTTCACCTGGAGAGTTTGTTCCTGACTTTAGTCAGGGACTTCCCAGTCAAATATTGAGTTATGACATTAAAACGAAACAGTCTACTGTTCTAGTAGATTCAGCGACTCCACTTCCCAACAGTTTTAACTTCGTCAGTTTTCTGGGTTTAGCACTTAGCCCCAAGGGAGATTTGTTCGCAACTGACTTTGCAAATGGACTTCGGGCTTATGACATTAATTCAGGAGCATTAAAAGCGACCATTCCAACTGACTATACTTCAATCCCTGGAGGTTTTAGCAATAACTTTATTGGCAATCTGACTTTCATTGGAAATACCCTCTTTACTGTTGGTTTTGACTTTACCAAAAACGATTATGGAGCGATTCTACGATATGACAGCGTAACAGGGAATGCTCAACCTTCGGCAGGTAATCAAGGTGCAGTCTTTGTCTCAACTAACAGTAATCTTCAGCGTCCAATTGGAATTACATCGATTACGTCTGTACCAGAACCAACAGCTACGATAAGTTTCTTTGCATTTGGTACATTCTGCGCGATCTTTCTTCGGAAGTCCAATCGAAAGGAACGCTGCTTGCACGCAGAAGATACAGTGTGACAGAAGAGCGTTAAGCTGTTTCGAGCATCGGGGATTCTACTTTCATCCCCAAATTGAAAGCTTGCAGGATAAAGACTACCGGGGAATGCAAAAGATCCATCCCAGCAGTCGCCTACCCTACAAGAAATCGAAGGGGGGATGATTGACAGTACAACAGAAAGCCTACAATCGCCAACTAGCTCGTGAACGGCTGGTAATTGAGCACGTCAATCGCTGCTGGAAGATTTTCAGAATTTTGGCTGAACGTTACCGCAATCGGTGCAGACGCTTTGGATTACGGTGCAATCTCATTGCTGCTTTATACAATTATGAGCGTTCTCAACGGGCTTGCTTAGGTTAATTTGCAAGAGGTCTAATGTTGGTAGTGCTGATTTTTCTCATTTTCCCCGCCTTGGCAACCTTTACTACAAACCTAATTTGCAAGAGGTTTCTTGCCGGTGTCCATATTGGCGCTCGTTCAGAAACAGGAGCCAAAGCCTTATGGCAATCGTTGCTCCTGGTTGATCGGCAATGTGCAATCTGCTTGCCCAAAAGTCGGGGCAGCTTATGCGGCTGTGCTGCCGAGCAAGCAGCATCGGGCAATCAGTCAGGAAAGTGGTCTGACCAATCGGATTGAACGATTCAATTGCACCTTACGTTAAAGAGTCTCTCGACTGGTACGAAAAACGTTGTCGTTTTCGAAGAAGTTGGACAATCACATTGGAACCATCTGTACTTTACTCATCACTACAATGCATCCTTACCTGTTTAGGACTACCCAAGAGTTCAAAGTGTATTACTTCTATAGCTCAAACTTATATTCCGCTCCCTTAAGTAGCACACTGCTTACGGGCAACACAATGATTGAGATTGCAGGCGATCTCATCACCATTAGTTATCAATAGAAGCTACTTTACGACAATACACGCTGAGAATAGCTGCATGACCAAAGCAGCTATTCTCAGCGTGTATTGACACTTTGTTTTACATCGTTTACTGTAAACATTATTCGGTGTAAACTAAAATCATGTACTTAGAGGACATTCGTCAGTGGCAGGGAACTGCTGATGACCTAACAAAAGAGCTAAAACGACAAATTGAGCAGCTTGGGTTGTCTGTAGAACCGCCTGCCGTGCGGACTGTCCGGTTATGGAGATCGAAACAGCTCTTATCCCAACCCAAAGGCCAAGAATTTAGATTTCGCCAGATTTTAGAAGCATTAGCAACAGCCCTACTGTTGAAGCGAGGTTGGACACTAGCAGCAATTGGTGAAGTTTTACCTTCTTTCTCAGACACCGATCTAGAAAGGCAAATTATTGCGGAAACTGATGGTCAAAATTCTACGTGGGCGGCGGTAATGCAAACAACTTCTTTAGTATTGCCTGTAGGACACCGCCAAGCGATTGATCTGGCAGAGATTGCTGTTGAATTACTGGCACAGGGGATTATTCGGCAATACGAGCGTGTGCTACCAGGTCAAGAGATTGTTCGCCAAGATGATACTATGCCACCCGAACTCTATCGGGCAATGTGTAAATTGGGTCGCCTATACATTGAAGAAGGGTTAACGGATGCGGCTGCTTGCATTCATAATGTTTTAGATCGCGCACGGTATCCTTTGAATTCTGATAAATGGAATTTAAAGATTTTTCGCCAAAAAGAATTTTCATTTTCCGAAGTAATTCTCATCGATCCAGACTTGCGTGTACCGACTTCAGATTGTTCAGTAATTGCGAATCAGAACGGTGCTTTTGGTGAAGATAATGTGATTGAACATCGCTATCACAATCAGCTACGAGAAGCTACTGAGCGTTTAGGCGATCGCCGTAAGCATAAAGCCTACACTGCACTTAGAAAATTACTTGGCAAACATTCCCTGATCGGAGAACGTCAGTTATTTGATTATATAGATGAAAATGACCTCACGCCTTTACAAAGGACAATTGTAGATTTTTTTGATCGAGTGCCAGATATTTGGTTAATTGAAGGATTTGCTGATCGTTGTATGCACTGTGGCACATTGATGCGACCCCATCCTGACAAAAAACGTTTTCCCGAAGGGCGATGTCCGATCCGTCTGTGTTACAGCCACAACTTAGGACAAAAATCTGAAAAAATAGACCCAGCAAAAGATTCTTTACTGATTGCCAAGCCGCAAATTCTCACCTATTGGACAGGCCCAGCTATTGATGAGTTAGCAATTTTTGATGCTGCACAACAAAGAGGGCTAAATGCGGAATTATATCCAGAATCAGATTTGTGCGACATATCAATTAACGATCGCACTATTGGGATTGATGCTAAATCTTACAGCAGTCCCGTTTCTTTAGCTTTGAAACTGAATCGTAGCATTGGCGGACTTGCATCTTATCGCCGTCGCATTATTGCTGTTAGCGATCAACTTATCCAAGAAAACCGTGATTATCTGTCTATTCTCAAATCAACGCTTGATAAAAAAGGCGATCCTGCCAGACTAGAAGTTTTATCAGTTTCCTCAGTAATTGAATTAATTAAGAGTATGTAATATGCGGAGCAAACCTGATTTTTGGAAAGGCGCAGACCGAATCTGCTGGCTGTGCGTCTTAATGGAAGAATTTATCGGCACTAATTCACTCAAATATGCGCCAGTTGTGATGTCGGGTATGGCTAGCATTTTGAATGCGCCTGCTCTTAGTTCAGCACGTCAAGCTATTTTTAATATGCGGCAGATGTCGCTGGAATTTGTTACTGAAGCATTAGTTAAACATGGAGTAGCAATTTACAACGACTATCATTATCGCCAACAAACTAGCGGCGCTTATCGAATTGACGCAGAAACGCTTGAATTTACAAGAACAGATACTCTTGAAGATTCATCAATAGCTCAGGCGCGTGAAATTTTAAGTGCGTTTCTTCCCTACGAACCACAGACTACTTCCGTTGCCAATCCCCTTCAGCCAATGGTAGTTTCTCTAGGTGAAGAAGCTAACGCTGAAAGAGTACAAATTGATTTGCGAGATGTCCCCCTTGCAGAACGCCCCAGACATTCACTTTTACGTTCACCAAGAGGAAATATCCGTATTCCCTTAAAAGAATTAAGGGATTTGGCTAAAGAAATGGATGCTCACGAACAGCAATATCCAGAAAAACGACTTGGTAACTGGTTAGAACGCTTTCAGCGTTTTGCCTTAATGGTGCCAGAAATTGGTAAGGGATTGAAGGAAGAAACAGAAATACTTGAATTAGCAGGAATTAAACACCTAATTGGACTGCCAGGATCGGGCAAAACAACTATTCTGATTTTGATAGCTGTCTGGTTAGGAAGAAATGGTTACAAAGCAATGTTTGTGTTTCCTTCTATTGAAGTTGCCAGACAGTACATGGTTGAACTGGAATTTCATCAAGTGAAGGTGGGGATGTTAGTCGGTCAAAGTGACGGAACTCGTCGCCGACACGCTGATAATGTTGCTGAAGCGATCGCTACTGGTGGTAATGGTGGGTTTGCTCATACTTTACCAGGAGCAGATGTTTTTGCCCTCAATTGTGTTTTGCCAGCTTTTTCATCAACTGATACCTCTATGTGGGGTTTTGGTGATGCACACTGCAATAAAATTTGGCAAAGCGGGGGTAAGAAAGGAAAGATGAAAAAACATCTTTGTCCCCTGTGGACAATGTGCGGACGTAACAAGGCTCCGCGAAATTTAGTAGAGGCTAATATCTGGGTGGGACACGTATCTTCAATGGATACCGCAGTATCGCCTCACGCCATTCAAGAACAAATTCGGTATTTTGAATTAATTGCTCGCACATTCGATCTCGTCGTTTTCGATGAAGCGGATATGGTGCAATCTAATCTCGATAATTATGGTGCAGCTACTCTCAGTCTTTCTGGTTCTAAAAAATCTGTTCATCGGGTGATTCAGGAACAAATTCATAACCGTTTCGCTGGGGGTGAAAATTATCGGCTATTAGACCGAGATGTAGAACTCTATAGCCGTGATTTATCAGAATTTGGCAATCATAATACTTCTTTGATTGCTACTGTCCAAAATATGTCGTCAGGAAATACATATTCTCGAATTGGCGAGCGTTATAAAGATCAGTTGCTCACTCCTATAAGAATTATTAGCGATCTTTTGGATGGTTTGGGTAAGAAACCTAAACGCGATGAACTAGACGAGAGAGAAGTGATATTAGGATTTAATCGCAACCGAGTTTTAAAGGAATTTTGGGAAGAAGCGGCTTATCGAGCTTTTAACGATCGCACAGGTAGCGAACAATTTGATTGGTATCGAATTGATTTGTGTGCCAAAGTTTTAGAAGTAGAGCGTGATCAACTCGAAAAAGATTGGCAGACTATAATAAGAGATTTTCGTCGCTATTTAGCTGAAAATCTGATCCAGCGACGAGACAAAGTTGTTAAAGAAATTGGCGAATTATTTCTAAAAATTTGCTTTCGAGACCGCTCCCAACCCACAGATGCAGAAGATGTAATTAAACTGCTTGTATGTGTAACTTTTGTTATGTTCGGGTATCAGCGAATTGTACCTGGAACAAGGACAATGGTAGCAGAAGGATTAATTCGAGAGCCAATAGTTGAACCTACAGGTTCGTCAGAACTCCGCAAGCTTACATCAGAAAATCTTTTAGGTTCTTTTTCAGGAGTAAAATACAGTTTTTCTAAAGCACAAACAACTCGTACCACTCCTAAGAATGTAGAGCTATCATACATTACTTTTGTCGGTGCGCCTAGGATATTAATGCATCGTTTCCATCAGTTATTTGAAGCCGAAGGAGAACATTCTGTCCCAGCCATTTTGATGACTTCAGCAACTTCCTTTCTAGAAGCTAGCCCAGCTTATCACATTAACGCTGGTTCCTATCCTCACTACTTACTCAAACCCCGTTCGACTGAACAAGAACATTCTAATAAGAGTGAGTATATTTTTAAATGGTTCCGCGATCGCCAGCGTGGAGAAGAACCTTTGCGATATAGCGGTGCTGGGGATCTGCGCGATCGCAATCTCAAGTTAATGGTAGATGCTTTAGTGCAAGGGGGTACAAATTCTGATATTTACAAAACAATTCGGAAGTTTGATGTTAAGGATGGTATTCAGCGTAAAGCAGCTTTAATTGTTAATAGTTACGAACAAGCTCGTACTATTAAAAAACATCTTAATGATTACCATTCAGAAATCGGTCGTCGTACTAAGGCAGTTGTTCACTCTCTTAGAGATGGCGAACAACCATCAGATTTTGTCACTACGGCTCAATGCGAAGCTCTTGGAGATGATGAAAACTGCGATATTATCATCTTTCCTATGCTGGCGATTGGTAGAGGAGTAAATATTGTTTTTACTAAAGGGTCGAGGAAACTTGATGCTGCTATTGGTTCAATTTACTTCCTCACTCGTCCGCATCCTTTGACTGATGATATGCAGCTTTTTTACAGTTTAGCAGGCAGAGCAACTGAAGAATTCAATCGCCGAGTTTTTAAAGAAACAGAAGACTTGAATGCGATCGCAGAAGCTTTAAATAAATCTAGAAAAGACCTCGGACGAATTACTAATCGGTTATTAAGAGAACCGTTAATGGCTAGTCGCCTAGGAGCCGATTTATTTCAATCATTTACAGCTAATCAAATGGTTGGCATTTTACAAACAATTGGGCGAGGAATGCGGAATGGTTGCCCAGTCAAAGTTTACTTTGTTGATGCAGCTTGGGCAAGTAAATCTACTCAAGAAAAGCCTGATTCTGGTCGAGATAGTATGCTGGTGCAAATGCGAATTATTTTAGAGGAATGTATCAACCATTCCGATTCTGTAGTTCGAGAAATTTATCATGAACTTTACGGTGCGTTTCTTGAACCTCTGCGGCATATTCAAGGAGTAATTTATCCTGAAGAATTGCATCTTATAGAAGACTTAGCTGACGAAGAAGACTTTGATGATTTTTCACCCTTTTTGGAGATGTAATGATGAGTAACTATTTTGGTGATGACATGGAATTTAATGAAGATTTATCCGAATTAAATGAAGACGAAGCAATTGAAACAGAATCGCTGTATATCCCGTTAGGAAATCCTAAAAGTATTAAACTTGTACCTCTAGCATTTACTGCTCCAGATGAGCTACCGCCAGTCATAGTCTCAGGTTATGCACTTGCTTGGACAAATGCAGCTATAGAAAGTTTATCAACCATTCATAAAGCAACTAGCAATAATAATAAATCAGCTTGGAAAAATTTACCTTATGCCTCACTGCGCGGATATCTAGAGGTAGCACTTAAAGACGTAACACGGATTAACTCAAATTTAGGTTTGAGTAACTATATTTTGACTGCTAAAAATCTTCAGCTAGAACCTTTTGCTTACATTGCTGATAGTAGTGAAGAAGAAATTAAAAAATCTTTACGTCCAGTTTTAAATGATTGGCTAACCAACTTTTTGAAACCTTTTGCAGAGAAACATCAAGTATCCGCAAAAACTATTGAACGATTAGAAGATTTGCGAGAACAGGGAAAATTACTAACAATTACTGCCATAGAATCTCAAGTGCTTCCTTGGAAGTGGTCTCCTCAAACTGGAACAACTCATCAGAGGAAGAACCATGATTATCTAATGTTAGCAGATTACGTTGCTCGCCGAATTAATGGAAAAGAAATTTTTCGGGGTTTGGGAGGTATGAAACGCATACTTTCTAGTGGAGTTAATATAAATTCTGGTATTGCAGAATTAATCACTGATCCTATTTCCTTAGACAAAACAAAAGGAAGATTTAGTTTAATGGTGCGGCTGGAAGTTGTAACTTATCCCTCTTTGCATCAACCTTTGCTCAAAATAGATGTTTCTAAGCGACGCTGGTTAAGCCAATTAAAATCTCCTAAATATTATGAAAATAATATTTCTGGCTTTATCTTTTCTGAAGATTATCCCGACCGCGCTTTTAGTTACAAAGTTATTTGTAAGCGGGATGCAAACAATAATTATAACTGGGAAACAGACAAAGATTTTGAAGCTTTACGTCGCCAACTGCGACTACCAATTAAAACGCCTAATGGTCAAGATATTGATGGGCAACAAATCGCTTTGGAAAAAGCTTCAACTGAGCGATGTCAAGTGCTGCTGACTCACCGTAACGGGTTGCAAGATAATTCAGACGAAGATGAAAATAATTGGGAAACGCCTGGGGTTGAAACAGGTGTACCAGAAATTGATAAGTTAGAAGCGTTTGAGGAAATTGCAAAAATCATCGAACCTTTTGGACTTAAACCATTTGAGAACTACAAACAGGTAAAATTCAAGAGGAATGCTGGTCACAAGGTTGATGATACAGGATCTCGTGAAATCAACATTTTTACTCTACTTGGCGCAATCCTGGAGATGAGTAAAACTGATGGTAGTTCAGATTTTACTCCACAATATTTAGACAAATTTCAAGACAATGAACTAGAAAGCTTACTGAGTCAAAACTTCAATATTGGTTTAAAAGATATTCATTTCGGCAGAAAGAGTATTGATACTAACAAAGGTAAGAAGTTACCCGATCAAACTACCGAACTAAGAGCTTTAATTAATGCCAACCAAGCGGCTATGCAGCGACTATATCCTAATGAGAAAGCCTCATTATGGATTTTCCATGAAGATGTATTGCAAAGAGAAGCGAACTTTTTAAAAGCAATTGTTCGCGTTTTCTGGGGGGATGCGATCAAAGTTGAGGTTAACAAATTACCCAAAGATACTCACGGCCCGCGACAGTTATTGCCTGGTAAAGAGTTGAACTCGGCTAAAGAGCGATCGCGTGAACGCCTAAAAGCATGGGAACACAGCGCGAAACAACTTGCTGATCGCAACGAGCCAACTTTCTGCCTAATAGTCGCACGCAAGTTCTATTCAGATTCTAGCGGTCAAAAAACTGTTTTACCTGACGATAAAGTTAACAAACCTTCAACTCGCAAAGCATTAGCTACGAAAGCTCATGCTTGCGTGCAGTTTCTTGAACCGATAAAAAGAAATCCCAAAACAAATCGTTTTAGACTAGATGACTTTTTCCATCGAATGCAATCTGCCCTCAAAGATTTACTTTCTGCTCATGCTGGTCGCATTGATGATGTGCAAGAGAAAGTTAACAAATATCTTGCAGATACTCTACCAGAAGCCAGACCAAAAGAAATTATAGCAATTACCATCGTCCGCAAACAAAAAGATCGCGTTCGGGGTCGAATTGAAAATACATTTCTACCAGTGGCAATCCGCCTTAAGGTAGAGACAGGAAAATGTGAGCTTTGCTGTGCTTATCAAGACAAAAATATTAATCGTTTAGAAATTAGCCACTGGAGAAGCTTTCCTGATGCACTTGCTTTCATTGCTGAACTATCTCCAATCAAACTAGCAGACGATTCGACTCAGAGAGGCGATCGCTTCATGGAATTTGTGAAAAAAATTATCACCACTGCTGTGGATGAAGGATCTAACCCTTTAATAATTATTGATTCTTCTAATTGCGTTCAACTATGGTCTTGGCTTGCAGATTCCAGACTGGATGTCAACAAAATAAGTTTTGAACGACCGCGCTCAGAATCGTCTTTATGCGAACCAATAGACAAAGAGTGGAATGGCGCACGTCTAATCCGCATTCGTCAAGATCTCGCTCCTGGAATTATCGACAAAACAGAAAGATATCTATTTAAAACCTCTCTAGAAGATACGCGATCAAAGAAAGAACTAGAAAAATTAACCCCTACATTAAAAATCCCTTCAGCATCGGATGCTAAAGCTTTATTCCGACTTACTGCAACTAATTCAACTGGATGCGTTGCTTATCTATCGGTTGGTCACAAGGCGGTGCATCAGAATTATCGTGGACAAAGCTGCTATTATCCCATCCCAGCAAGCACACCTGCTAAAGAAAAAAATGAGGATGGTTCACAAAAAACACTCTTTAACAAAGCTGGCTTAGGAGTTCATCAACTCTCAACGAGACCACCGTTTGTGAAACGATGGCCTACTCCAAATGCACTTGAGATTGTAGTTACTTTAAAACAAGAAAAAGACAATCCCGATCAGTTAGCTGCCTTAGTGGAATCTCTACGCTACAGCTTTGGTCACTATAGCGATTGGACATCATTACCTGCACCCCTATTTTTTGAGCGAGTTGTACGTGATTACATCAGTGATTTTGCTATTGAGAATGAAGACACTGAAGCTGAACAAGACTTAGAATGAATTTGAATTTTAATTTGATTGCTTGTGATATTGCCAGGATTCTAATTTGAGAGATTTCAGCATGAGGTAATTTAATGACAAAATAATCTGAATAGGTAAGTAAAATATACCGATTTAGCCAGTCTGGTATTTGATACAAGCTGTAAAAGTTACTTTTGTGATTAGAGTGGATGTTGCAACTTTTATCAGCTTGCTGAGGGTAATAAGCTGCCCTGTGTGTGATCTATGGCATCGGCACAGAATGCACGAGAGTAACTACCTTGATTAACCAATCATCAGTTCCCCACAAATAGCTTACCGGATGGACTAGCACGACAATTAACTGATGCTGACTGTACAGGCTAAACTTCTATGCCATGTATTAATTACTTAAAGCCGAACGTTAGCTATACTTGTCCAAGGTAGGCTTATTTACCTGCGGAGTTTATCTACCAGGCTATGCAAACGCCCCTACCCATCTATTGCAACCATCATTTAGCAGAGAGAGTAGGGGCGAATTTATCTAGTCTCAGCGTTAGCAGAGCGAATGTTCGCAGCAGTGAAATCAGCATTGATGGAAATTTAGATGTCTGCTATACGCAATCCTAAATCAATGTGACTTTTCCGGTATCCAGATCGTAACGACCTCCGACAATTTTGAGCTTGTCATCTAGCAATCGTTCCGAAACGATCGTTGAATTTTGTTTTAATTTCTCAATTTGATACCGAACGTTTGCAACTACAGCGTTATCAACCGGATCGCCTGATTCATCTTTTGTCTTAGCGATCGCAGGTTTGATGGCTTTAACAAAAGAATTCATGCTTCCAGGGAGACGTTCCCCCTGGACTGCGGCAGTGACAGCACCACAGCGTTCGTGACCTAAAACCATAATCACAGGAGTACCGAGGATAGCGACAGCGTATTCCAAACTGCCAAGCACCTCCGGTGTCACGATATTTCCGGCAACCCGGATATCAAATAAGTCACCGAGTCCTTCGTCAAACAAAATTTCCGCAGATACCCGCGAATCCGCGCAGGTTAGCAGCGTTGCAAAAGGGTGTTGTGCTTGGGCAATTTCTTTAACCCGTGCCTCTGATTGATCGGGATGTTTAGCCTTGTGTTGCACAAACCGTTGATTGCCCTCCATCAACCGTTTTAGGGCGGCATCAGGGCTGGGAGGCTCAACGGTCGCTGCGATCGCTCGATTTGCTTGCACACCCCAGAATGCACTTCCTGTCACAGCAGCCATCAGTGCTATTCCGCCAGTTCCCGTTAAATTCAAGAAATTGCGCCGCCCCATCAACCCATTGTTTTGATTCATCGCTATTGAAGAAGTAAAAGTTGCAGAATAAACGATTCAAAGTTCAAAGCCGAAGCTAGACTTTATTTTTGTTTTTTAGTTTCTTCAGATTTCACAGAAGATAGAAACAGCCGCCTTACAATGAAGCAACGCATCTCGTCGAGCGAATTTCCATCGCATCAGAAATGTAACAACTGCCTCCAAACTTGTTGAGGATTGGTCGAATAATTTCCACAGCACCTTTAAGTTTTTCTGGCGCACAAAATGCGATGACATAGACATTATCCAGCATCGTCATATCTAAATCTTCAGAACCCCCTCTAAGCCCCTGTCCGGCAACATTTCGGATAACTAGGTGCCCGGTTACACCTGATTTTTTTAAACTGTCTAAAATTTTGCCAAGTTCAACTGAATTTGCAATGACTTCTATTCGTTTAACTGAATGCATGATGTTATCTCCAAAGCATCTCAATGCCGTACAGATATACGGGAATTCCGACAATGATGTTGAAAGGAAACGTTACAGCTAGTGCGGTAGAAACGTACAAGCTAGGATTCGCTTCAGGAACCGTTAAACGCATAGCGGCGGGAACAGCAATATAAGAAGCACTTGCACAAAGTACCGCAAATAAGAGCGCGTCCCCCTTGGGCATTCCGATGAATTTTGCAATCAAAATTCCAATGCCTGCATTGAGGATTGGGATTAGTATTGCAAAAGAAATGAGAAAAACGCCCGTTTTTTGCAAGTCCTTAATCCTTCTAGCTGCAACCAACCCCATGTCGAGCAAAAAGAAGGTCAGGATACCGTAGAACAATCCCTGAGTAAAGGGTTCCAAAGTGTGCCAACCGCGTTCTCCAGTTAGGACTCCGATGATCAGGCTACCAACCAGCAGAAATACGGAGCTATTCAGGAAGGCTTCTTGCAACACTTCGGGCCAGGAAAAGTCCCGATCTCCCTGGCTGGGTGTGAATAGATTGACCAGAATCAGCCCGACGATGATAGCCGGAGATTCCATAAGCGCTAGGGCTGCAACCATATAACCATCATAATCAATCCCCAACTCGGTCAAAAAAGCTCCTGCCGTGATAAAAGTTACGGCACTGATGGAGCCATAAGTCGCGGCGATCGCTGCTGCATCGTAAATATCCAGCTTCAGCTTCAGGATAAAAAAGGTATAGATCGGGACGGCACACGCCATCAATACGGCTGCCAGCATGGTGAATATCACTTCCTGGGTTAAGCCGCTTTTAATCAGTTCTACTCCTCCCTTAAAGCCAATGGAAAATAGTAGATAAAGTGACAGTAACTTGGGGAAAGGAGCCGGAATTTCCAGATCCGATTTAACAAAAACTGCCACCATACCTAGAAAGAAGAATAGGATTGGTGGATTTAGGATATTAGAAACGATCAGGCTTGTATCCATATCTACTCCCCATCCTGGATAACCAAGAATTTGAAAAAGGTTTTAATCATGACTGAAGTGACACAGTGGTTCTACGCATCAGATGTTGCGTAGAACCACTGTATGGCAATTGAGCCGCTAAAAAGATATAGGAAATTTTTATACTAAGTATAAATAAAACCTTTCTAACTACCGAAATCAGCCGGGAGATGGGTTTGACAAGAACTGAAGTCGCTACTGCAACAACAGCGCCGATTACGGGCGAATTGTAGTGAGAATGGCAGTACCTCCCCAGGAGATAGAGGTGTAGATGGCTCTCGATAGGTTCAGGCTTAGCTATGGGGATGACAGCCAGAATTCAGGAATCTGTTTTTGGGCTAGGGCGATCGCTCGTATACCGATGACGACCCAGACGCATTAAAAATTGTCAACCCAATTGGTAAAGCGCTTTCATCCAGCCGTTTAGTGCAGTGAGGTGTTAAATCTCATCGTCAGGAAGAGAAACTGACATAATTTTCCCCTGAGAGAGATACACACTAAAGCGATCAGAAAATTGCATTACTGGTTTCTTTTGTCCATCAAGTTCCTCTTCATCAAGTAGCGGTTTGATTGACCAACGCTAGTTTTTAGAATACATTACCAAAAGTATCCGAATTAAAAGGACTTATTGACCAGACATATATGCCCGAATGCAGTGGTAGAAATCGGACTGTAGTAGTTAAAAATAATCCTTGAGCAGTTTTTTTCGCTTACCCTAAAGCTATTGGCAGATAATGTGGCTTCAAAATTATGTTTGCAGTCGGTTTACAGATAATGTGATTTGATTTGCAGCTATTGGGGTTTAGACTAACCTTTTATTTGCAATTTAATGTAGTTTCAGTTTTGTATTGGAAAGCGGTTTGAAGCGTTTGGGTTTGCAGTTCGCTACAATTATATCTTTCTGCTGCTTGTCCAAACTACTTACCATCTTTGGTAATTTAACCTTGTCTGCTACTTGACGGGGTATACAGAGGCATTGCAACTTCTGTTGCTTGCTGCCCGAACCTGCTCAAACTCAATCAAACCCACATCTTGGAAACTTTCCCTTACCTGCACGCATGCAGAGAATCAAGAACGATGTCTAATCAAGCGTCTGACCGTCTTAAGCAAAATGCTGAAAGAATTATGCATCTGTGGGAGGAGCGGGCGCGTGATGAAGTCAAAGCATCAATGCATCATGAGTCTCTTGTTTTACGAAATTCGCTACCTCTGTACTTAAACCAACTGGTAGATGAACTCTCAAACAGAATTGACAGGACACCTGCCCGAATCGCAGCCGACAAGGTAGAAAGCACTCGGATTGGCAAGAAGCATGGGCATGAGCGGGCCGGTTATGCCGACTACTCCATGACTCAACTCATTTTCGAGTACCACATCCTTCGTCAAGTCATCTTTCAAGTTTTAGAGGAAGAAGCACCTTTAGACGTGAGGGAACGAGACATCATTATCGACTCCATTGAGCAAGCCGTTAATGACGCTGCCACTCAATTCTCCGAGACGCTGCGAGATATTCAAGAGCTATTTATGGTGACGCTAACTCACGACCTCAGAGGCCCCCTTAATGTTGTAAAAATGGGAACTCAACTGACTCTGCGTCGGGTGGAACGAGGAGATAGCCACGTGGATATAGCCGCGAGGATGCTCAATGCAATCAATCGGCTGGATTCGATGATTCAAAATCTGCTTGATGCAAGTCGGCTGCGGACAGGGCAGAGTTTAAAGATTGAATTTGAAGAATGCGATTTAGAGGTGCTAGTTCAAGAGGTAGTAGAGGATTTGAGCTTCGCTTATGGAGATCGGTTTGTTGTGGTTTGTGATTCTGATATCAGGAGTTATTGCAGCCGTAAAGAAATACGGCGGGTGATTGAAAACTTAGCAGTTAACGCTGTGAAATATGGGGCGTCTGGCACGCCGATTACACTCACGCTTCAGCAAACTGAAACGCAGATCAGCCTTACGATCCATAATGAAGGCGATCCGATTAGCCTAGACGCTCAGTCAATCCTATTTCAACAATTTCGTCGAACTATCTCTGCTGAGGAGAAAACGGGATGGGGACTAGGATTATTTTTGGTAAAGAGTATTACTGAAGCCCATCAAGGGACGATTGAAGTTGAAAGCGCTGAAGGCAAGGGAACAAGCTTTATCATCAAGTTACCCAAAGTTCCCGATCGGGTGGCATAGTGGCTAAGGTTCTTCGCTGATTTTGGTGAAAAGAAGGACGGTCGCCAATTTCTGTAACCTGGATTCTAGGCTAAAAATCTTTCTAGGGAATTGTCCGTATACATGACACTCCTCAAGAGCGATCGCACTTGACATCTTGCCGCCAGCAATCGCTAGAATTGCTTCGGTTTCGGTAAGCGCGATCGCTATTCGCTGTTAGATAGTCTGCGATGTCCAGGTGGGACCATCGCAGCGCGGGCCATCCGCCGTCCAAATCAATTTATCTAAGCACATTCGCCGCGCCGACCTGCCCGTGTCCCAAGCATGGTAAGCGATGTAATCAGTTTTACCATCGGGACCGACAACGATTGAGTTATGACCGGGACCGAGAACGCGATCGACAACAGTTTTCAATACGCGGGGTCCTGCTTCATTCCCCGCATCCGAGTAGGGACCCATGACGCTATCTGCAACGCCATAATCGACACCGTAGTTTTCAGTTTCCCAACGCCCACCGCTGTAAAAGCAGTAGTAGCGATCGCCATGTTTGCGGACGCTTGGGCCTTCTAAGGTATGCCAATCATAGCGATCGCCGTACATCAAACGGTTTGCCAGAAACCGCTGCCAGTCAGAGCGGGCGCGTAAAACAACTTTCCCCTCTCCAGCCAGTTTTGTCATCCCTATCAATCGGTCTACCATCAGCGCCGTTCCAGCCCTTACTCCGCCTTCTGTATCCAAGAAATCGCGGGCGTAGAACAGATACCATTGCCCATCGTCATCCCGAAAGGCATGAGGATCGATGGCGAAAGAACACGATTCAGGGTCTATGAGGGGTTCACCGATGTCTTGATAAGGCCCCAACGGGCGATCGCTCGTTGCAACCCGTAACTGATGCCGCTTGTCTTCGTGTCCTACGGAGTAGTAGAGATAGAACTTGCGATCGCAATAAGCAACTTCTGGTGCCCAATAGTTATCTCCGAGAGCAGCGTCTGGGCGCAGCAGTGCATTCCCCGCAAACTCCCAGCTTACAAAGTCCTCAGAGCGCAAGAGGGGAAAGACGCGCCGTTTGCCGATTTCGTCCACCTCTCCCTCTGCTTCTGCTGCACCCGTGCCGATTGCGTAATATACTCCCTCGTGTTCCCAAACAAACGGATCGGCAAAATAGCCGTTGTACACCGGATTGGTGTAGGTGCGCTTGCTAGAGAATTCTTCAGGCGTCGGCTCAAATTGAGACATTAGCGTCCTAATACTTGAAATTCACGTAGGTTTCAACTTTGTTCTCTGGCAACTGCTCTACCACGTGGCACCGCAGTAATTCCCTTATTTCCTCTGGCAGACTTTCATAATAGTCCCGTTGCACAGTCAAGTCTACTTTCGCGGTGTGCAGCCAATGCATCACATAGCCCATCACAACCATCGGTCTGGGAGTGTTTGTCCGGTTCGGTGAGCCTCGATGCAGCGCCAGGGGCGAGCGAATCATCACATCACCCGGCTGCATATAAAAGGACTCCATCGGAATTTCCCCAGCAGCGACCTTCACTAACCCTTCCTCACGAGGTAAGACATGAGTCCCCCGTGCCATTTGAAACGGCCCATTGTCCGCTGTTACTTCTACCAACGGAAAGTTTACCGCCAGCGCATAGAGTGGCGTTACTATCTGATCTGAGAAAAGTGGGCGAAAGTCCCGGTGAATTTCTTGGTAATCCGAACCCTGGACTGGAATATCAGCCCCCAATTGCACCATCTTATATTCTTGGTAGAATACGCGATTGAGAATCCCCAAAATTACCGGATTCGCAAACACATCTACATTGGCAAAGGGAGCAACCCAGGGGAAGGTTAGATAGAAGCGAGCTTGTTCGCGAGGTGCCAGACCACCCGGTTGATTTTGGCGCTTTTGGAATAATTCATTAAAAGCGTCTCCCCACTCTTCGATTAATCTTCTGTCAAACAGGCCCCGAATCACACAAATTCCATCTCGATTGAGTTCTTCAGCAAAGCGGTTTAGGTCAGTCGTCGAAAACTTAGCTGTATCTGTAGTTTGAATCATGTTCTGCTCCAATTCAGGGCGTTAGAGTTGAAGTAAAATCTATCTTTACAAGAACAGAGTGTTTCAAGAAGCTGGTTCGCTGCTCCCAAAACCTTCCGTGTAATTACTGCTTAACCAGGTGTTCAATCGTTCACTAAGTTCGACGTTTCGCGCTTATGGAATCTCCTGAACTTTGTAGATGAAACTGTGACCGAGTTGCTTAATCAGCAGGTAAAGAATGAAGCTGTACAACCTTCACTCATCCTGCAACCGTTGAATCATTAACGACTATCGTCCAATCGTCATTTCCATATCCACAAGCCTTAGTGACCTAGCTTCTCGAAGTTTCATCGCTGCTACTAAAACTGATTCCTCATTGCCTAAAGAAAAACATAGCGGCATCTACTTAATACTATTATTCCCCGCGATAGATGCAGAATAGCAATCAATACTTGAAATCTTAAAAAAACTTTGGGTTAGTTTTGCAAGTTGAGCAACACTATTTTTCTCTGGATGAAGACTGGCGATGAGATGGCGAATGCTTACAGCACACTATGCGATCGCGCTATTCGGGTAGATAACTTCCGGGAGACTCTGGCAGTGGTAGCCTGCCTAATTGATACTTGATAATTGCTTCCCGCACTGAGACAAAACTCAGATATACTTCATTGTCTGGATCGCAGATACTGCCCTCGCGGTCATTTGATAATCGACAATCGCCACTGATAAACCAAAGAAACACATGGGTATCAAGCAGTAGCTTCATGTACCTCATGTACCCTCAAATGCGGTCAGAATGTCTTCTGGTAATGAAGTGTCAAAATCATCTGGCACAGTGAACTCTCCAGCACAAAGAGCAAAAGGTTGAAGTTGCTTAACGGTTGGTGAAATTTGTCTAATTTCAGCAACAGGCTTTCCTGTTTGCATGACAATAAGAGTCTCAGCTGCTTCGACTTGGTGAAGGTTAAGTTGCAATATCTCGCTGAATTTCCTCAATCGTTACCGTTAGCATAGCGTCACTTTTGCATGGTTATGGCTCTTCCCTTATTCCCTCTTGTGTCTCTCAATCAGTAAAAATATCATGCTGCTCCTTAAAATGTCTCTCGGTAGTAGCCAAGCCTAAATCGGTAGCTAGGAAATCAACACCGTCAATAATTCTGGGTATCTTAACTTTATCAACTTGCAGACTGAGAAAGCATTCCTGCCTGTAATGGGGTCTTTCCTGAAAGCGTGCGATCGCAAGTTTTAAAGGACGTATAACTTCATACGCTTTCTCAGCTTTCTCAATTGATTCCTGAGGAATTGAAGATTGCAGCCTAAGAATTGCTAAATCGATTAAATCTCTTGCCTCAACGCTGTCGTCCATGTAGCGATCGCAATTTGAAAGCAGCTTGGATGTGAAACAGTCATTGAGGCTTAAGCAGGCGACAGATGACCACTTTGGATATCTTGGTGGATCTAGTTGAAAACGAGCTTCAGCGATAATTTCAGCCTTGATGGGGATATTATCAACAATAACCATCATCCGAATTCCATACTGGTCAGTGGTGCCACGTCCAACTTGGATTCTACTCAGATCGCGAAACAAGGCTTCATATCCACCATCAAATATGACTGTGCGGAGGTATTTGTAGCCTGATTCACCAACAGGAGAGATAAAATCAACGTCCTTACTCCAGCGGTATTCTTCAAAATCAAGTGCAAGAAGGGTTCCACCACCGAAGTAAGCAGAACCCTTCCTAAGTACCTCAGCATCTAAACTTTCAAGAATCGTGAGGATTTTATGATGGTGATCAAACCTGAAGGTCATAAACAGGCTTGTAGCCAGGAATTATAGCGTTTTGCAAGTTCTTTGAGGAAACTTAGTTCTTCGTCTTCAAGATTGCTAAATAGCTGGCGATATTTCCAACCCCGCTCATAGCGACTCAGCATTTGCTCCGGAGTAAACCGATAGACATCTCCTGTTTGCCAGCAGATTGACTCCAAAAAAAGCAGCCTTTTTGGGACAAGAGGTGAATTAGTTGTTGGTGTAGCGGTTGTCATAGCTCCTCTAATCGACAACTTTTGCTAACTCTACTTCTAGAATAGCCTAATCATCGGCGATCGCGCTGCTACCTACGTGCAAACAAAACCAATTTACAGGCACGAACGCTCTATTTATTCACGAAAAGCGGTCGCATTTTGCTTCCTGGCACAAATACTTAGACGGCAGTTAATCAAATTTTTGCCTAGTTTTTGGGGGTGCGATCGCGTAGTGTGCAGGAGACGATTGCACGATAGATCGTCTCACCACTCGCATCAGATACTTATAGGATAACGACTGTTAGTCCTATTTCCTATTTAGATCATTGTACTTGAGCAAAAGTAGGACGCACTTGGAGCAGGCGGGCGGTTCAGTACAATGTTTGACGATGCAGGTGAATACAGAAAAATTGTTTATTAACAACTTCAGTCAGTGCTTCTTGTTCGACTTCAGTACTGCCCACTTTTACAAGTAAATTACTTTCTGGATCACAAACTTTAGTTGCAAATTTATGACTATATCAGAATACTGCCAATTCAGGATAGCCCTCTTCTGTCACTTTCCGGGGAAGCAAGTAGTAAATCAGTTAAATTATCCAGAAGCCAAACCGGGTTTAAATTGATTCATTGCAGCAATTAAATGATTAAATCCCAGCAATAACTTAGAATTGGGTAAAATATCTAGCCAGGGATAAATCAACCAAAATAGCAAAAGTGGTTGGATAATTAGACGGAGATTATTTAAAGTATTCTTCCATCCGCATTGATGATTCCATTGTTGATGATTAGAAAAATTAATCTTCTGATTTTCTTGTACCTCAGTCTCAATTTGACGAGATTGTTTTAATCTTAAAAATGCTGGAGAGTTGAAGCTAATCATTGTATAAACACAAAAAATAATTTCCCACCACCTCTCAATATGTTGAAAATTCGTGAACCGATAATCTGTCCAACCTAGTTCCTGTTTACACTGTCGGAAACCATATTCTACCCAGGTTCTTAATCCATATAAGTCGCCTAAAGTTTTCTTGAGATTACCTTGAAGATTTGTCATTACGAAAGAAGTAGAATTCTCCGGCATAGTTTCTGGGTCAGTTGTTATCTCCCAGTAAGTTATGGCTCTTTTTTTCCCATAAATTATTTCTCGGATATATCTAGTTTCTGCTTTTTGGTTGTTAAATTTCCGGGAAAATTTACACCACTTATTGGCTCTAACGCTTTGACCGGGTGCCAGCCAGACTCCATGATTACTTCTAATTGATACAACGTAAGCTAAGTTATATTCAGCTATCTTTTCAATAAATTGGCGGCTTTCACCATATAAGCTATCAGCCAATACTAATTCAATATTAAACCCTGATTCAATTAATTCCGTAATGATTTCTGACGCTAACTCTATTTTTGTTTTATATTTATCTAACTCTTTTAATGTTCCTTTTGGTTTAAATACTTTTACAATTAATGGAAAAGTTATATGAGCGTAAACTCCATAAGCATTGACTGAAACTATCCCATTATCTATTTTTCCCACGCTTCCCAAATATTGTCTGGCCACGTAATCAGTTTTTTTACCTTTTTTTCTATCGCCGGTTTCATCTATTACTAGTGTAATTCTATTTCCCTTTAATGCTCTCTTGATTTTGTTTAATCTTCGGATTTTTAATTCATTTACTGACCAATCTGAATTGGCTATAAAATGATGTAATGACTGGGCAGAATTTATACTTACTACTTTGGCAATTTCTGGTAATGATTTTCTTTTGATTGGGGAGATTATTCCTAAGTGCAAATATTTAAAGCACTCATAATTTCTCACTTCTTTAAATAAATCTTGATACTCTGCACAATATTCATCTATGAGCGCAACTGTTGGGTGGGCGTCTCTTGCTAAATGTTTCAGAATTTGTAATTCTACATCCATTGCCCTACTTACCTTCCAGAGTTTTTTCTTTTAATCCTTTTATTCAGAATACTCGGAAAGTGACAGAAGAGGGATAGAAAGCGGACTATAAAAATTTATCTATTTCCGGCAGCTATTGTCGAGGCAATATCATCTAATATACTAATATAAGTTGAAAAGCTTTTTATTTTCTCAATTCCAAGCCTTTCATCAATCATTCGCTCTACTATGAGCGAACCATCAATAAGCGTAATTGGGATTGCCCCAGGCTTGCGAGCAGTTTCCTTAGCCTTATCCGTAAATTCGGACAAGGTAAAAAACATAC
This sequence comes from Trichocoleus sp. DQ-U1, assembly GCF_039961925.1. Taxonomy (NCBI): domain Bacteria; kingdom Bacillati; phylum Cyanobacteriota; class Cyanophyceae; order Leptolyngbyales; family Trichocoleusaceae; genus Trichocoleus; species Trichocoleus sp. DQ-U1. The sequence continues at coordinate 52,452 of NZ_JAMPKB010000010.1, forward strand.
CCTGCCTGAATTCACCGTCTATTGAGCCTCTAAACTCATTAACATCTGAGGGTTCGATTTTTATTCGTTTAAATCGAAAAGCAAATTTTAAGAAATCAACACCAAATTTAAGATCCCCATGACCTTTTACTCCTCCATCTTCATATTTTTCAGTTATTTCAATGTTTTGAAACTTAAAAGCTTCTAAAAGCTTTTTACTGAAAAGCTCAAATTCATAATTATCTAGTCTTAATATTTGCTGAATAACTCGATCTCGAAAGTTTATTAAATATTTGCTATAGATTTCTTCAAGCTTCTTAAGCAGTTCTTCCTCAGATGCCTTAAGCTTCTCAAGCTCAGAACTTTTCTTGTCAACTTTTCTCGGTTCTTGTAATAGGCTATCTTTAAGCCAATACTTTCCGTCTTTGACTATCACAAAATACTTATTGGGCAAAGCAGATGGAAAATCTAAGCCTTCGCAATGCCTTCTTAACTGGCTACGAACAACTTGAACTGGATCATCGGCTTTGAACTCATATAAGTTGTTTTCGATAATTTGCTCATAAATCTCTGCTACTGTCAGTGGTTTTTCAGCTATCCTCATAATTTGAGCAATTGCCTGAACAATGGTCAATTTTGCTTTGTGATCCGAAGCTAACTGTTGTAGAACCTCACCAGTAGGAGTATCCGCTTTGAGTTGCTCTAATATTTCATCCGCTAGACTAGCTGGCAACCTGACAACTTTGGTAGGCTCTCCATACTTACGGGTCCAGTTTGGATTTCCTCTGCTCACGATCTCAAGACTGCTTTAATAGTGTAACAACAATAATAATGTAACACAATGTTGAAGCGTATCATTATTAAATTAGAACTGATTTAGGTTACTGTAAGAGACTGCTTGCAAAGTAACTAACATCCAGAGTGGCTAAAGTCTTTATGCTGTAATGGTTGTAGCTAATTGGATTGAGTTTAAATTGCTATGGAGTTTTCGACTTATTAAACAGCAATGGCTAATAAGCGTATACGGCTAAAATCATGTTTATAGTATATTTTAATACTTTAAGTGGTACCTATAAATTTCATTAATAGTGTAACCGTTGATCGTTGAGAGACAAATGATCTATTTTAGAAGTATTCCACAAGTGCAAAGCCCTAAGGATGTTTTGCCCAATATATATGAAGAAACCTTTGCGAATCGATCATGGCAGCATACGCAAGAGCGATCGCTTCCTCAAGCGCAACTTTGCCTTCCCAATTTCAGGGATAGTTGTTATTGTTGTGGTTGCTATAATTTCTCGTTTTCCTGGAGTTATCGAACTGAGACTTGGAGGCGACGGGGGACAGCTAAGAATTGATGGTCGTCAGCAACAAGATCCTTCTAACGTTCTTCCTCCAAATCGCTAAAGCTCTGTATCGTCAACTGTTTTGCACTTCGGTATACGACGTAGAATGTGAAATGATATTTCATATTCCTGCCCAACTCTAAGCAGCGATACTATGCGGGAGTGTTGGGGAAATTTTCTCCAGTCCCTTTGGGGTTAATTACATAGCCAAACTATGTTAGCTCAGTTCAGTTGGCAAAGTGTTACGCAATACTCTCTCTGTAAATGTATTGACTCTGGAAGCTTCTCACTCCTGAGCTAAAATACCACGAAGGTGTTGTCCACAGGAAGATTAATAGTGTAAAGTGACAGCTCATCGAACTTCTGATTTGCTCAACCAAATTTGGTAGCAATAGACAGAGTAGCACTCGACATAGTGTAGTCTGCCGCACACAGCGATCGCGTACTTATAGCAGGATCGACAATAGCGATATAAGAAGTCTAATTTAGGTAGGGATAGGGCAATGTGTGATTAAAGGTGTGGCACTGGGTTGTATCGGCAATGTTGAGCGCACCTCATTTCCCCATTCGCTCAAGTTCCTCTCGTAAAACGCGCCTTAGCGTTTCTTCTAATGGTTCGCGATGCTGTTGGATATGCTGGCGAAGTACATCGTTGATTAACGTCTGATAGTTTCCCCCATCTGCTAGATGAACTTGCTCGCGAAACCATGCTAAAAGATCATCATCTAATCGGATGGTGATACGTGTTTTCCCTGGCGGTGTTGGCTCGATTGCTCCCCGCTTCCCCTGACTAAAATCATACTCAGCTTCCATCAGTTATTCCTCCTCATATTGCTTTCGCTCATGGCGTGTAGCTTTGCGGGCAGAAATCAATCGAATCTTATTGTCACGCCATGTTAAACAACAACTAAAACTCGACCGAAGGCATCTATACCAACTGTGATAAATCGCTCTTCATCAAAACGTTCATCCGGGATGGTAATTGCCAGATTGTCAGAAAAGACCGACACTGCATCAGCAAAATCAATTCCGTGCTTGCGAAGATTGGCTGCTGCCTTGTCGCTATCCCACTGATACGTCATCTAATCATTGTATGCATATTTGTACATACTGCCAGCATGAAAGCAGCGACTTGGAACATAGTGTATGGCTGCGATCGCTTCACCTCTGCTTCAACGCCTTTTCTATCTGCAATATTGCAGCCCAACTACTTGTTAAACCACTAATAATGGTTGAACACGCTGGCTGATTCATCGTGTAATCCCGCATTATGGGGTCTCGCATCAGAGAAAGTTAGATCGACAATAACGGTATAAGCAGTCGAATCGAGACAGGTTTGGAACAATGGTGCAATTAAAGGTGTGGCAGTGGGTGGTGTTGGCAACGCCGATCGCAACGATCGTCGGTTTCTTGCTGGTATCGGCAGGATTGCAGATTCACGAGTGGCGGATTAATTGGATCTGGGGCGTGTTTACCGTCGTATTCGTAGGTTGGCGTTGGCTGCTGGTGAAGTGGACTCGACCGGCGATCGCGCAAATAGAATCTGTCATGGCGGAGGTTAGCGCCGAACTAGAATCTGGTGCAGGCGACACTGTAGCGCTACCAGCCGGAAATGATGCTGTAAATCAAGCAGAAGTCGCCTATCAAGAAATCCTGAAAGCAGCACAGAGCGATCGCCCGATTTGGGAAGATTGGCAAACCTTTTGGCAGCGATGCCAGGATCTGGTCAGTGCGATCGCTCATGTCTACAATCCTGAAGTAAAGTATCCCCTGCTCAACATTCACGTTACCCAAGCTTACGGATTGATTCGGGGAACGGTGGACGATCTGGACGGTTGGATACAGAAGTTATCTCCTGCCCTCGATCGGGTCACGATTGGGCAGGCATACGAGGCATACGGAGTTTACCGCAAGCTGGAACCATCGGCTCGGAAACTCTGGCAAGCCTGGAATTGGGCACAGTGGTTCTTGAATCCGGTGGTGGCGGTAGCAAAACAAGTTACTCAGCGTTCCAGTAACCAGGCAAATCAGGAATTGCTGGGGAATTTGAGCCAGATGCTTCGGGAAGCGGCTCTGCGGAACTTATCTCGGCAAGCGATCGCTCTCTATGGAGGAACGACTACACTGCCAGAGTCAGAATCTTCTGTTTCCACACCGACACTACCCAAGGCAAAGACGCAAACCCTCCGAGAAATATTGGCTCAAACAGAACCCATCGAAGCAGTTGAGCAAAAACCTGTCAATATTCTGCTGGTGGGAAGAACCGGGTCTGGAAAAAGCAGCTTGATTAATACGCTATTTCAAGCAGATCGAGCCGCCGTGGACGTATTGCCCAGCACCGATAAGATTCAGAATTACCGCTGGCAGAGCCAATTGGGGGAAACTCTGACGCTTTGGGATACGCCGGGTTACGAACAAGTGAACCGGGCGGATTTGCGGGAACTGGTGCTGGATTATGCCACCAATGCAGATTTGCTGCTGTTAGTTACTCCTGCCCTCGATCCGGCACTGCAAATGGATGTGGACTTTCTCAAAGATATGAAGGCGGAAGTGGCAGACTTGAGCGCGATCGCCATCGTCACTCAGGTGGATCGTCTGCGCCCCATCCGGGAGTGGGAACCTCCCTACAACTGGCAAGCAGGCGATCGCCCAAAGGAAAAGGCGATTCGGGAAGCGACCGAGTATCGGACGAAGCTTCTAGGCGACTTCTGCAATCTGGTTCTCCCTGTAGTTACAGGTGACACAAAAACGGGTCGAACTGCGTGGGGAATGGACGCACTCTCATTAGCACTCGTGGATGCGATCGCACCTACCAAGCAACTCCGCCTTGCCCGTTTTTTGCGGAACTTGGATGCTCGTACTGTCGCTGCTGCTAAAATCATCGACCGCTACACCTTTCAGATGACAACGACACAGGGACTCGCTGCACTGCTCAAAAGTCCCGTTCTTCAGTTCATTGCCACGCTAACAACCGGACGACCAAACCTAGCATATGTGCTGGCAGACCAAATTCCCGTGGAACAATTGCCCGTTGTGATTGGCAAACTTCAGATGGCGTATGATTTGTTCTCCCTCTTGAATCCGGGCGAAAACCCGATCAACTTTGATTTGCTATCCCTTTGGCCTCTACTGTTGGAAAACCCCTCTTCACCAGAACGCAATGCTTGGGCATTTGGTCACGCTTTAGTGGAATATTGGACTCAAAATCTGACAGTTGAACAATTCCGGCAACGGTTTGAGTTCTATCTCAAGCAAATTTGAGCCGATGGCTCTTTACCTGCTTTAGGCTTCTTAGCGAATTTTAATCCGGCTATCAGACTTAATGCAGTGCGAACCAACAGGTCGGCGCTAGGCTAACGCCTCGCTTCGGATGAGCGCGATCGCGCATCCTAGAGATAGAGCCAAATAAACTCTCTCAAAGTTGAACTGGCTCGCCTCACATTGACAACTGAATGATGCAGCATGAAAAAACGTTATCTTTTAAAAGCTGGCGCTGTAATTGTAGGCGCGGCATGGTTATCACGCAATCTAATTGGGAAATCGGGAGATATGGCAGCTTCAAACAATAATTTTGAAATCAACAAAACCGAGGAAGAATGGCGTGAAATTTTGACGCCCGAACAGTTTAACGTCTTGCGTAAACACGGTACCGAACGTGCTGGAACTAGCCCGCTTGATAAGCAATACGGTAAAGGAATTTATGCGTGTGCGGCGTGTGACTTACCGCTGTTTACCTCTGACACGAAATTCGACAGCCATACTGGTTGGCCCAGTTTTTATGCTCCCATTGAAGGGGGAATCGGCACCTCCACAGACAAGACGCTTTTTATGACTAGAATTGAAGTGCATTGCCATCGCTGTGGTGGGCATTTAGGTCATGTATTTAACGATGGTCCGCGCCCAACTGGCAAACGCTACTGCATGAACGGTGCTGCGCTTAAATTTATTCAAGGCTAGCGATCGCTCCTGTTTGATTGCATCGTTTGGTAAGTGTTCTAGTGAAGCTGGCGAATAGAATTCGCGCCTACACACACAAAACCTGCCTCCGCAGGTTTCAAAAGTCCGCGCAGGCGGACTTCGTTTGTATAGCCGCGATTTCTAATCGCCAAGGCTGCAAGATATGCGATCGCTTCTCAAGAAAAGGGCGCACAGCCGTGCGCCCCTACAGTTAGTTCAAGGAGAAGGTACAAGCTTGTACATCTTGCCAAAGCTTGAAGAGGAAGAATCAAGTGGGTGAAGCTCCTAGTTCGCCATTTAACAATAAATCTGCTTGACCACAGCGACGAAACTACCTGCTATTTACGACTCTTTAATATTGTTGCCATTGGTAGGAAAAGCGAGGATTCATAATCAATTAAGGGAACGAAACCGTATTTCAGATAAAATTGCTTTGACTCATCATCCAGAGCATCAACTCTAACTGCAAAAATCCCTACTTCATCTGCAAGGCGAACTGCTTTACTAAGAGCATCCATTAGTAATCTTTTTCCCAATCCTCTCCCTTGCATTGAGGTGTCAACGGCAAGTTGTCCGATTAACATAGCGGGAACAGGATAACGGGGTAATCTTTTTCTTAGTTGCTCTGGAAGCGAGTCAAACGTAATGCTAGACATACTGATGGTGTAATAGCCAACAACTTCATTACCATCTTCTTTGGGAATAGCAACAAAGGCTTTCGCAATGCCTTTTCTATCGTTTTGTCCAGCGTATTGCTTCAGGTAATCGTTTAACTTTGGAACTCCGCAGTCGAAAGCATCCTTCCTTACACTGCTATCGAGAGGGTGAAAAATCCATTCCACAAAGTATTACTTTTCGTACTCCTGATATTCACACATCGCCGATTTTAAAGCTTCGTTCGGTTCAGGCGGATTCTCTAGTATCGACAAAAAGAGATCCCGATCTCTATCTGACAAAACCAGTGTTTCATGAAAGGCAATGTCCTTTCTGGCAGCATCAAGTGAGTGGCAAAGCACATAAGAACTTACACTGAGTCCCATCAGTGCAGCTGCCTTTTCAAGCGTCTTTTTTTGCTCTTGGCTCAGTCTCAAATCAATTCTGCTTTCTTTGGTATTGCTGCTGGCTGACATAACTAATGTTTAATCAATCTCAGTGTGGTATCCCGCTATGACATACCAATAGTTTGATGTATTATCCGGCAAATGTCCACACAAATACTAAGAAAAAGGGTGGGTTTTTCGACCCACCCCAAAAGTGATTTGATTACCTCAAGGAGGAGGTGCAAGCTTGTGCATCTTGCCAAAGCTTGAAGAGGAAGAATTCAGCGCGATCGCTCATTGCAGTCACAAAAACGCCCTCTCCATTTTTCGAGCCTCCGTCCACCCAGCTACCGTGCAGGCTGACTTCGACGTACTCGGCATCGCAAGCACACAAGCCAATAATTTCAGAACCTTCCTGCTGCGCTTCCTCTACCAACCGTCCGATTTCTGGCAAGCTAGCCGGAAGTAAGAAGGAAGCGGTGCTGGGTTCGACTGAGATGGGGGTACCCACTCGCAGCGCTAAAATTACCCGCCGTGTCACCCACTCTTCCAGAGATTGAGCCAGACACTCCAAGTAAAAGCCGTTTTCTGTGTAAGTTAATTTCAGCATTGCTTGGTGTCTCCTTACAAATCCAGGTGATCGTGCTGTTCGCGCCAGAACTGTTCGGCAAAGGCAACAGCAGGGTGCATGGGGGCTTTAGGCTGGGTGCGAAGGGGCATTCCTGCTTGAGTCGGGGTGCGATCGCCTTTGCGTTGGTTGCACCTTTCGCAGGCGATAACTACGTTGTCCCAGGTGTGTTTCCCGCCCTTTGATAAGGGAAGGACGTGATCGATCGTCAACTGTTTCGTGTTGCCGCAGTATTGGCAGGTGTGGTGGTCTCTCCGCAGCAATTCCCGACGGTTCACTGGGGGAACCTTCCAAACTCGCTCTGCACTCGTGATGGTGAGGCGAATTTGTTCTGGCACCTCGATCACCACGCTGGGCGATCGCACTTGCCAGCCAGGTGCATCGCTAAACTGCAAAGGTTCGGCTTTCCCACCGATCAACAGAGCGATCGCTCGCTTAATATTGACCCGGCTTATGGGCAAGTAGTTCTGGGAAAATACGACTACCGACCTACCTAACACGTCAGTTGCGCTTGTCACGACTTGGCTCCTCATACAATTAACCCCCGCCTCTGGTAATTAGAAGCGGGGGTTGGAAAAACTTTTTGAGTCTTCTCGTCCTATGTTGGTACGGCTACTTTTAGCCTGTACCTCCCGCTTTGTTTGTTTAGTTTGAGTTCTGCAAACCGCAGACTCCCACCATTATTGCGATCCAAATTTTGATCGATCTCCGTACCTCGTCTCTGACAACCATATTCACCCATAAAAAGAAACTCCACGCCCGCGCCGGCTGATTCCCAACTCGTTAAGGAGTCGGAATCGCTGGCTGAGATGGAGAAAGCAGGTATATGTGTCACAGGAAGGCTTCTTGAACGGTTTAACTTGAATCTGGCTTTCAATATACTACACTTGTATTACTAATCTGTCCACAAATTTTAGGAGAAAAAATCATGCGTACCCTACCTCGCACCTCAACCACTGAAATGGAAGTCACCAGCATACGCTTGGAGAGAGAACTGAAGGAAGAACTCAAAGAACTCGCAGGTCATCAGGGATATCAAGCTTTGATTCGAGATATCCTCTGGAACTACGTGCAGCAGAAATCCGATGATTATAAACCTCAATTCTCTAGGTCTGATATCCTCTCTAGCGTCCCCGCTACAGCGCAGCAAGAACAACGCTGTGTACTGACAGGCAAGTTTATCCGACCGCAGGAGCCAATGTTATTAGGATTTACTAATCATGGCGATCTAGTTCCCTTAAGTGTTGAGAGTTTGTCATCGAGATAGGCTTTTGGTGTCTTCAAATTAGCGTCAGCGCAGCATAAACAAAAGCGATCGCACTTTATCCCAGTAAAAGGTAAAAAGTGCGATCGCTCTCCAGCTAATGACGAATGGCTAATTGTTCGTGGCTATCTGCTGCTTAGACATCCTGTTCGCTTAAATCGCGGGTCATGTGGTCAAAGGGCTGATCTACAAATGCTGTATTTACAACTCCAGCCGCAGCCACTTGTTCTTTCACAATGTCCTTCATGATTTGGATGCCCATTACGGTCGGACCAATCGGCACTCCCAAAGAGTTGTAAGTTTCCCGAAGACCTTGCAGCACCCGCTCATCCAGCACATTCGTATCACCTGCAACCAACGCATAGCTGGCATAGCGCAGGTAATAGTCCATATCTCGCAGACAAGCAGCATAGCGACGAGTCGTATATGCATTTCCGCCTGGTCGAATCAGTTCGGGCAGTTCTTCAAACAGCCGTGATCCCGCCTGCTTCACAATCGAAGCTGCATTGGAGTTAATCACAGCAGCCGCTTGGACTCGTGCTGTGCCGGTTTCAAAATAAGATTTCAGGGAATCTACGGCATTGCGATCCAGGTAACGACCCGTAACATCGTAATTTTTAATCAGGTTTGTGACTGCGTCGCGCATGAAATTGCTCTCCCAACAACAAGCTATATAGATAATTTTCTATTGTTTAGTGTGCTGTTGCATACCCAGTTTCTAGGGTGTAGTTTACAACAACAAACACTTTCATTAGCATATATCCATCTCCACAAGCATCTCCACATTGTTGAGAGCGATCGCAGCAATTTTTAGCGGGCAATTTTTTCTGGGGTGCTGCTGTAAGCCTTCTGACGCATCTGGTTGCCATCCCGTGACCGACCCGTAGAGCCAGCTTTTCGACGGCTCACCGGCTTCAACCAACAAACCCCTCTCATGGGCACTGGCAGTAATGTCAGTTCTTCTGGATATCGCGGCTGCGGATCGTTGAGCAACCAAATGGGCGGCACCATCATCGGGTCATATTCAGCAATAATATCAACCACCCCAGGACGCTGCTTTAGCTCCACTCTCGTCCCAGGACGATACTCAAACGCCTCTTGTTCGTCAAAATCTTGATCAAAATCCGTATTTAAATTAAACATCATGCTTCCCCCCGCACAAAAGTAGCCAAAGCTACTGATTAGTAAAATTGTTGCCGCCTATAAGATTTTTTTGTAAATCTCGCTACAATTTTTAACTTTTTCTCGCTTTAAGTCAAACGGCAACTGCCTTATTCTGTATAGCTGAATACAAAATCTCCTGGCACCTATCCCTAGGATGATCCAGTACATCGATGCCTTACGTCTTGAAAAAAGGCTGAAGACTGTTAGCGTAGCGGCGCGTAAGCGCCAACTGGGAATTGAGTGGGAGAGTTCTTGAGATGGGCAAAAGAGGAGACAAAAGATTTTCAGCCAGGAAAGTTGTACTTCTGGATCGGGAAGTCTCACCTGAAAATGCTTGCTTTCAATCCAGGTTCTCCCCCTCTTGACTTGACGATTCACCAACCCTGATGATCGCTCTTACTGTTTTTTCTGCTTTCCAGACTGAGCCAGCTTAGAAAATAAGGAGTCCGTCGTAATGTTCCAGACCCCGCAAGAATTTTTGACTTACGTCAAAGAAAAAAACATCCAGATCATTGACCTCAAGTTCATCGATATGCCGGGTATCTGGCAGCATTTGTCGATGTATCACGACCAAATTGACGAAAGTAGCTTTACCGAGGGCGTACCCTTCGATGGCTCTAGTATCCGGGGTTGGAAAGCCATCAACGAATCAGACATGGCAATGGTGCTAGATCCGACAACTGCCTGGATCGACCCATTTATGGCAGAGCCGACTTTAAGCGTCGTCTGTAGCATTATCGAACCCCGGACGGGCCAACCTTACAGCCGCGACCCCCGCACCATTGCTCAGAAGGCAGTAGACTACCTAATTTCCACCGGCATTGGCGATACAGCCTTCATTGGCCCGGAAGCTGAGTTCTTCATCTTTGATGATGTCCGCTTTGACCAAAACCAGCATGAAGGCTATTACCACGTAGACTCCGTCGAGGGACGTTGGAATTCTGGGAAAAAAGAAGAGGGTGGCAACCTCGGTTATAAACCTCGCTACAAAGAGGGTTATTTCCCAGTCGCGCCGACGGATACCTCCCAGGATATGCGGACAGAAATGCTGCTGACGATGGCGAAGTGCGGGGTGCCGATTGAAAAGCACCACCACGAAGTTGCTACCGGCGGACAGTGCGAACTGGGTTTCCGCTTCGCAACTTTGGTACAAGCTGCTGACTATCTGATGACTTACAAGTACGTCATCAAGAACGTTGCCAAGAAATATGGCAAAACAGTCACCTTCATGCCGAAGCCACTGTTTAACGACAACGGTTCTGGGATGCATACCCACCAGTCGATTTGGAAGGATGGGCAGCCGCTATTCGCAGGCGATAAGTATGCTGGCTTAAGCCAAATGGCGTTGCACTACATCGGTGGCATCCTCAAGCACGCACCGGCGCTGTTGGCTTTGACCAATCCCACAACCAATTCTTACAAGCGCTTGGTGCCCGGTTTTGAAGCACCCGTGAACTTGGCTTACTCCCAAGGAAACCGTTCTGCCTCGATTCGGATTCCGCTATCTGGTACCAATCCTAAAGCGAAGCGCTTAGAGTTCCGTTGTCCGGATGCGACTTCTAACCCCTACTTGGCGTTTGCTGCCATGCTCTGTGCGGGTCTAGATGGTATCAAAAACCAAATTGACCCCGGTGAATCCCTGGATAAGGATATTTACGACCTAACCCCAGAGGAACTGGCGAATGTTCCTTCCACCCCAGGATCGCTCGAAGGTGCCCTGGAGGCGTTGGAAAACGATCACGCTTTCTTGACCGAGACGGGCGTGTTCACCCCAGACTTCATCCAGACTTGGATTTCATACAAGCTCGATAACGAAGTCAACCCGATGCGGCTGCGCCCCCATCCCTACGAGTTCGCTCTCTACTATGATTGCTAATTTCTTTTCTCGCTCATGGGAAGGCAAATTGTGTAGGAACAAAGCTTGACGTTTTTGCTAAGCATTCCTGCCAAATCTAGAGCTTGCCTTTCTTAAAGCGTTCTAAGCTGTGGGGTGGGGTATCCCCTTCCTGGAAAACAACTCATCCCTAGCCCGCCACCCATAAGGGTGGCGCTTTTTCTTGTCCCACTGGAGACAGATGGCAGTTGTCGAAACTGAGTTAACATAAGAAATATGTCTTAACAAAAAGACATATAACCGCGCAGCATTTTCATAGTCGTACTCAGTTTTCAGCACCCATCGTTAGCCTCTATGCAGTCAACCTCAAACCTTGACCCAGCAACTACTATTACTGAGACTTTAACCAAGCTGACCTATCAGACTTTTCAGCAAGGCAAAAATTACTTTGGTTTAGCTCATAAAATATTAAATTCTCAGTTGCTGAATTTAATTTCACCTCCACCGGAGGTGAAAACCAAGCCGATTCCGCCAGAGGTTATACAAAAACTGAAACAAAGGCACGATCGGATTATCGAAGCCGATTGGCAGGATGTTGAGCGAGGTGTATATCCCGCTAGCTTACTGTTTGATAACTCATGGAGCGATTTTTTCCGCTATTATCCGATGGTTTGGCTGGATACGCTGCAAGTGCATCAGCGGGCGAACCAAAAGCGGCATCAAGACTTTTCTCCAAACATTTCCACGGATGGTTATCCAAGCTACTACCTGCAAAACTTCCACCACCAAACTGATGGTTACTTAAGTGACTGGTCCGCGAATCTCTATGATTTGCAAGTAGAAATTCTTTTTGGTGGCACGGCAGATGCGATGCGGCGGCGGATTCTCGCGCCATTGAAACAAGGGCTGAAAGCTTTTGATTCTATTCCACCCAGACAAGTTCGCATTCTGGATGTGGCAAGTGGAACGGGGCGCACTTTGAAATTAATCCGCGGCGCTTTGCCGGAAGCATCTCTGTTTGGAATCGATTTGTCACCCGCTTACTTGCGGAAGGCGAATCAGATGTTATCTGAAAATCCTGGAGAATTGCCCCAACTCCTCCAAGCGAATGCTGAGAAAATCCCTTACGTGGATGAGCATTTCCATGCGGTTACTTGCGTGTTTCTCTTCCATGAGCTTCCAGCAGCGGTGCGTCAGCAGGTGATCGAGCAGTGCTACCGAGTCACGAAACCGGGTGGAGTCTTTATTATCTGCGACTCGATTCAGGTCAGCGATGCTCCAGACTTGGTGCCACTGATGGAAAACTTCCCAGAAACATTCCACGAGCCATACTACAAACACTACATCACGGATGATTTGGTGAAACGGTTGGAAAAAGCAGGCTTCGAGAACATTTCGAGTGAAGTTCACTTTATGAGCAAGTATTTGATTGCTCATAAGCCGGGTTCTGAAAAGACAACGGCTTTAGATGGAGAACAAAGCGATCGCAAGCTCATGGTTTGAAACACGGTGTCGAGAAGTAGCAACAGAGGGCATCGAGGCTAAGGCTCGTTACTAGGATGGATAGAGCTGTCCTAGTAACGAGAATCAGAAGAAGCGGCTGAAGGCGATCGCTGTATAAGCGATGATTAAACTACTTAACACTTGAAAATAAAAAACTAATCTTTAGAGGTGTCCTCCAAATGTGCCTCTAGGCGATAGAGTTGGTCTAGGCAAACCGCAAAACGATAAGCAGAAGGTATTATGACCACCAACCAGCCTGCTGTGGAAAGTGTTTCCACCCAAGGACTGTCAACAGAGGATCTAGTTACCAATGAGCTGATTGAGGATGCAACGGTAGTCAACTATGTTGATGTAATTCAAACCGTTATCTCCAGCTTGGATCAGGACGATACGGCAATGGTAAGCCGTGGCGAAGACAGCAGCTATCTTTGGAAATTTAAGTACGGTAGCGTTGAGGTGTTTGTGCAACTCACGGGGATTACCGAGGAGGATACTTTCACCGTTTGGTCTTATGTTCTCAAGCTACCTGCCACGAACGAACCGCTGTTGATGCGGAAACTCTTGGAAATGAATTGGTCGGACACGTTTGAATCGCGTTTTGGCATTGTGGAGAACCAAGTGGCAGTGCTGACATCTCGCACTGTCGCCGAGCTTTCTCCTGGAGAAATTTCCCGCGCTGTCACCGTTGTCGCGACGATTGCAGATAATAACGACGAAGCTTTACAAGCTGAATTTGGTAGTTAGTTATTGGTCATTGGTCATTGATTTTAGGCAAATGACAAATGACCAATAACCGCTACTGGCGTTTGATTCCGCTGCTGGAAGCGTCAGGTCGCGTCCAGATGGCAATCGACCGATGGTTACTGGAGCAGCACCATCTGGGTTTGCATCCTCCAGCCTTACGGTTTTATACCTGGTCTCCACTGGCAATTTCGTTGGGATATCATCAACACCGCTTACCTGCATCTTGGCAGCAGCTGGCTGCGGCGGGTGTAGTGGATTTGGTGCGACGTCCGACTGGCGGACGGGGAGTGCTGCACCAGGGCGATTTGACCTACATGGTGGTAACGTCAGGACTTGCTGGTAGTCGCCTGCAAGCGTACCAAGAGATTTGTGAGTTTTTGATTCAGGGATGGCGATCGCTCGGTCTAGAATTGCACTACGGGTCGGCAGGACGGGGTTACATTCACAATCCCAATTGTTTTGGCACCTCGACGGGTGCCGATTTAGTTTTAGCGGATGGTTCTAAATTAATTGGGAGTGCCCAGATGAGGCGAGGCAATACCATCTTGCAGCACGGGTCGATACGTTTGTCACCAGATGCGACGCTGTTTGAACAGGTGTTTGGCGAGGCGGTAACGCCGGTTAAACTAGCGAATAAACAACAGGGAGAGGCGCTAATTCTAACAGTTGTAGAAGCTTTGACGGTAGCAGCTAAGGATTGTTTTGGTGTTGAGATGCTGGTGCAGCCTTTTTCTGAAAGTGAGTGGCAGGAAATTTTGGCGCAGCCAGAATTAGCGATTCCCTCACCGAATAAAGTCTCGGAGAATCCAGCCTTACAGAATCAAGATGGACAATGCTAACGCGAGTGACTCTAAGGTCGGATAACTCGGTGCATATCTAGAACTGGCGGGGTAATTTCAGTCTGCGTTAACAGATCGTGAATTTGTCCTCGGTGGTGGGTCTGGTGATTAAAAAAGTGTGCGATCAACAAATCAACCGGATCGATATAAATATTTCCTTGGTTATTGCGGTACTTGATCGTACCGCTCAAGAATTCGTCGTTTAAACTATCTGAGAAGGCTTCGATGCGCTCATCTTCTAATACACGCGCTTTGGTAAGCTTGTCGAAATCCTCATAGAGAATTGCGTCAAGTCCGGTTGAGGGAACTTCTTTGCCCTCAAACCGCGATAACCAGATGCGATCGCCTATCATGATGTGATTCAGCGTCCCGTGAATACTTTTAAAGAAGGCGGGTCTGGTACGTTTACGTTCTACATCATCCAAACGAGTGCAAACTTCATAAAGTCTGCGATTTGCCAGCGTGTTGTAGCGTGCGAGCATCTGGAAGTGCTGTATGAGCATATTCAGACTCGTTTTCTAGTGTCAATTAATCAGTGGTTGATTTTGCGATCGCTTGTAACTGCAAACTCGGCGGATAGGTGCCCTCTGCCTTAACCCGCTTGATTTCTACTTCCGTAATCAGTAAATTCAGCTTCGATGCAACAGCGCGGACAACATCGCCCCGGTCGATAATACCGGCGACTGTCCCAGCCGGTGAGAGGACAGTAATCCAATTTAACTGCTTGGCTTCCATGCAGTTAATCACTTCTACCAAAGGCATTTTCTCTTCAACAGTGGCAATTTCCGTCAGGGGATGCACAATACTATGCAGATTTTGCGTTTCCCACAGACCGCGCTCTACGAAATGCAAATCTTCAACAGAGACTAAACCGCGATAGCGACCTTCACTCGCCGCAAAGTAAACCGGAAAGTGGGAAGCTTCCAAAATGTACTCATCGGCAAACTGGCGCAAGGTCTTGTTCGCATCCACCACCCGAAATTCTTGGGTCATGGCGTCTTTCGCCACGATCTGAAGCAAGGATTCTTGGAGGGTGGTCATCTGGTCGTAGGAACGGGCGTTGCGAATCCCAAACCAGCCGAGTAAGGAAATCCAGAAGCCACTGAACCACTGATCCTTGAAAGCAATAATCGCCACTCCGACAGCGATCGCGCCCCAACCTAAAATTAAACCGCTTTTGGCTGCCCAACGGACGCCCTGAAAGCGGTCTCCGGTAAACTTCCACACGGCTGCTTTCACAACTTGTCCGCCATCTAAGGGGAGACCGGGAATCAGGTTGAATAATGCCAAGACTAGGTTAATCTTTGCCAAGTCTAATGCCATGACCTGCACGATACCGGAGATTGGCAGTCCATGAGCCACTAAGTAAAATAGCGAGTACAGCACTAAGCTAACCGCAGGTCCAGCGATCGCCACTTGAAAGGCTGCTTCTGGGGTTTTGGATTCCCGGTCAATTGCTGCTATCCCGCCAAATAGAAATAAAGTAATCGAATTCACTTCGATTCCTTGCGATCGCGCGACTAAACTATGACCCAGTTCGTGCAGTAAAACCGAACCAAACAGCAATAAAGCCATTAATAATCCCGCACCCCCGCCTAGCACTGGACCCAAGGCGGGTGAGAAATCCAGGGCATTCGCAAAGGCGATCAAAGCTAAAATAAAAAACCACGAATAATCTATAAATAGCGGAATTCCGAATAGAGAGCCAACTCGCCAAGCTGCCTGCATCAAACTTTCCCATCTAAATCCTTGCACTTACCAGGATATACGACGGCTCTTGTAGAAGCATGGAAAATGAAGCGTGAAGTAGGAGAGTGAGCCTTGCCGACCTTTGGGGTAATTGGTGAGCAGCGCCCACTCTACTAACTTCACTGAAAAGACAGTTATTATCGAGCGATGGCTTCTAAAGGAGACCCGTATTGGTCAGTCCCAAGATGGCACCTGTTCCCAGGATGTGTCCAAAACTCAAACCTGCAATAAATTGAGCGACGCTAAAGTTCTTACCAAAACCAGGCAGTGGGAAAGGCAGTTTAGGGCCAACTCCCGGCTTTTGGACAGCATTGCGGGCAAGAAAAAGACCCAGAATGTTGAAAGCAGTCATGACAATGAATACACCAGGGCCGATTGTTGGTGTTGGAGGAACCGTCTGCTGCAATGCTGCAAGTAAACTTGCAAGTAAACTTAAGTCAATCAATTTCTTTTCTCCTGCTTTGATAAAATTAGCAACGAAGGGATTATAAAACGCGGAGGGAACTGTTGATTCTTCCTGATGGATGAGCTAAATTTTTAAGTCACCCAAAGCAGAAATAATCGCCCTTTAAAGGGCACCCGCGTTCGTTAATCCTAGGATGACGCCTGTTCCAATAATGTGACCGAAGCTCATTGTCGCTAGAAGTTCAGGCACTGTAAAATTGCGTAACAAAGCGGGTTTAGCGAGAGGCAGGTCTGGTCCTACTCCTGGCTTCTGGATAGCGAAGCGACCGATGGCGATCGCCAACAGGTTGCACAGAATCATCACCAATCCGACCATTGGAGTCCACGATGGGGTCGCGGGAACGGTAGATTGTACGGCGGCGAGTATTGTCAAGTGAATCAAGTTCTTGTCTCCTGCTTGGACACAAATATCAAAACCCAAAGTATTATAGAAACCTCTTAGTAAAAAGTCGGAATTTGTTTTAACAGTTAACAGTTATATTAATTTTTGATACAAATCGAAAAAATTTAATGCGAGTCAAGATTTGCGGGATTACCAAACCAGATCAAGGGCAAGCGATCGCGCAACTGGGAGCAACCGCCCTAGGATTTATTTGCGTGTCCTCCTCCCCGCGCTACGTGAGTGCAGTTCAAATCCGCTCCGTGATGGAACGCTTACCCCCTGACGTTGAGCGGATTGGTGTCTTTGCCAACACAACGCTGGAAGAAATCTATCAATGTGTCGCCATCGCTAACTTGACAGGCGTGCAGTTACATGGCGGAGAAACACCAGAATTTTGCCGTCAGTTGCGCCAATTGCTGCCCAGCGTGGAAATCATCAAAGCCCTGAGAGTGAAAACTCTAGAGGATTTAACTCAGGCAGATGTCTATGCAGAGTGTGCGAATACCTTGTTGCTGGACGCTTATCATCCCCAAATGTTGGGAGGTACTGGCAAAACGTTGGACTGGAAGAACCTCCAACAGTTCAATCCTAGCTGTCCCTGGTTGCTTGCCGGTGGCTTGACACCAGACAATATTTTGGATGCGATCGCTCAATTGCATCCTAGCGGGATTGATTTATCGAGTGGTGTCGAGCGATCGCCTGGAGATAAAGATTTAAATCGAGTTGCGGATTTGTTTGAGAAACTGCGGGGAACACGGTTCAAGTTGTAGGGAGCTTCGCTCTTTTGGCACGATCGCCTCCTGCTAACGGGTGAACAGATAGAACGAGAGCAAACCAATCCAGTTAGTTTACCCGACTGTGCGAAGTGACAAGCACTTTCTTAAAAGTACTTTGGAGATGTAGAACACCAACAAATCCAAAGGAATCCACATCATGCTTGCTAACGAATCCAATCAAACCTTCACCAATCAAGCTCAGTTTAATAAACCCGTTCTAGGGTTAGGCAGCTCTGGATCGGTAGTTAGAGAATTACAACAAATATTAACTGATAGATGCGCTTATTTCGGAGCGATTCACGGAATTTTTAATCAAGAAGTAGAATATGCCGTCATTGTTTTTCAGAATTGGGTTTTCCTCAAAGAAGATGGTATTGTCGGGCCGTTGACTTGGCAAGCACTTTATACAGGCGCTCCGGTTAATATGCCCATGCTGAAGCGCGGAGCTAAAGGTGAAGCAGTAATCACACTTCAGCAGGTGCTATTTGTAGCCGGTAACTTTAATGATGAAATTAACGGTGTATTTGGGCCGCGCACCGATGCTGCTGTTAGATTCTTCCAAAAACGCAACGGTTTATTAGTAGATGGAATTGTTGGTGAAAAGACTTGGTATGCTCTTTCTCAAGTGCGTCAGCAAATGGGGGGATGCTGATTGTAAAACCATTTTGTTCTTTTGTTTGCAACATTTAGACTTCTTAGCCTCCCAATTTATCGGGGGTGGGGGAATTGTTAATGTAGCGCTTCATGAACCAAATGGTATAAAAACCCAATTCATTAACCGTTATAGGGACACGGCCTTGCCGTGTCCCTACTTTAAGAAATTAGGAGTTTTCTCTTTATGAGGAGCGAAATCTCCCTGCTATTACTGCCAACAACGCTTAAAAGAAAGCGGGTTGGTGACGAATTAAATTAAGGAACTCTTCACGAGTTTTTTGCTCGTCCTGAAATACGCCGACCATCGCACTGGTAACAGTCCAAGAACCGGGCTTCTGGACGCCTCGCATTACCATACACATATGGGTAGCTTCCATGACAACAGCGACTCCCTTCGGCTCAAGAATCGTCTGCACCGCTTCAGCAATCTGGCGCGTCAGCCGTTCCTGTACCTGCAAGCGGCGAGAATACATCTCAACAATCCGAGCAAGCTTGCTAAGACCTACCACTTTTTGGTTAGGGATATAGGCAACGTGCGCCTTACCCATAAATGGCAGCATATGGTGTTCGCAAAGACTAAAGACATTGATATCCCGGACAAGAACCATCTCGTTATGACCCTCATCAAAGATAGCTCCGTTGACAAGGTCTTCTAGCGACTGAGTATAGCCACTGGTGAGAAAGCGCATTGCTTCTGCTACTCGCTTAGGCGTTTTGAGTAAGCCTTCCCGTTCCGGGTCTTCACCCACTCCCAGTAGCAGCGTCCTTACAGCACTCATCATCTCATCGTTGAGTTCTTCCGGAGGCGGCTGCAAATTGGGTTCTCTACCATTCATTGTGTTGCGGTCAGGTCGCGGCGGAGCAATTTTGGCGCTCAAATCGCCTGATGGGTTAGAGCCATTAGAACCGTGGGAAGAAGCAGTAGTCATGATTCAGTCTTTGTTAGGGTTTGGAGTGGTTAACGGAGTGATGAGTTCGTTAGGGATTTTTTGAGACTGTTGAGTGATGAATTTAGGTTTAATTCATCATTCAAAACTTACAACTCATAAAACCCCAGCGTTCGGCATTAAGGTTAATTCCTCAATCACTGCCTGTTCTGGCACGAGAGCCATGTGCAGAATCGACTGGGCAACGATTTCTGGTGTTAACATGGCTGAACGGTTCAGTTCGACTTGAACCGCTTCTGTGTCCCAAATTGGGGTATTGACAGCACCTGGAGAGATCGTTACAACGCGAATGCCTTTGGCACGTTCTTCTGCTGCGAGGGTTTTCGATAAGGCAATCAGAGCCGCTTTGCTAACGTTGTAGGCACCCCAGCCAGGAAAAGGTTGCTGACCGGCAATAGATGCCACATTAATAATTATCCCAGAGCCGCGATCGCGCATCGAGGGCAAAATTCCCTGGATACACTGAAACACGCTGGTGAGATTTAGGTCAATCACTTGTTGCCATTCGGATAAAGGTGTTGACATAATCTCGCCGGTGTAGCCCATCCCGGCATTGTTCACCAGAACATCAATCGAGCCAAAGGAGTCAGCGATCGCGGCGACCTTTTCTCTTACCTGCTCAATATCGGCTAGATCCAGGGCATACGCTTTCGCTGTCACCCCGGTCTTCCGAGCAGCTTCAGCGACAGCCTCTAATTTAGACTCAGAGCGGCTGACTAAAGCCACATGGAATCCTGCTTTCGCAAATGCCAAAGCTGTCGCCTTGCCAATCCCACTACTGGCCCCGGTAATCAAGGCACGCCGTTCGATTGGAGAAGTCATCAATTCTTCCCGTATTTTTTGATTAGGTAGCCATCAGCTCTTTGCTTACTTTTCCTACTTGGTTTGGCTACCCTGTAGGAAAGCAAAATAAGCTTAAGCGATCGCCTAGGAGAACGCTTACTACGTAAAGTTCTCATTGTTTGAGTCGTTGTCTACGATCGATTCGCTGTCGCCGTTAATTGCTTGCCAGCTCATCGCTAATTTCTTAGAAGGCAACTCCTCTCAACTGAGAACTTGTAATAATTTGTTACCTTGTTGATTATACCACTCGTCACAGCGTCTTCTAAGGTCAACCCTCGTTAGGCGGAGATTTCCGTATAAACGCCAATACTCCGAAACTTTTGATAACGTAGCTCCCGCCGCTGTTGAGAGGTCATCTGGGAGAGTTCTTCTAAGTTTTGCAACAGAGCATCTTTTAAGATGGCAGCGGCTTTTAGCGGCTCGCCATGAGCGCCGCCAACAGGTTCGGGCAACAGAACATCGAGAATGCCTAAGTTTTTCAAATCCCAAGCCGTAATTTTTAGTGCTGTGGCTGCTTGGGGAGCTTTGGAAGCATCTTTCCACAAAATTGCTGCACAAGCTTCGGGGGTCGCAACGGTATAAACGGCGTGTTCAAACATTAATAGTCGATCGCCGACGCCAATTCCCAACGCACCGCCAGAACCACCTTCCCCGATAACGGTGCAGAGGATCGGGACATCCAGGCGGAACATCTCCCGCAAATTATAGGCGATCGCTTCTCCTTGTCCCCGTTGCTCGGCTTCCACACCTGCCCAAGCTCCCGGCGTATCGATAAACGTGAGAATCGGCATTCCAAAGCGATTGGCGTGTTCCATTAACCGCATCGCCTTGCGGTAGCCTCCTGGAGCAGGCATCCCAAAATTCCGGGCGACATTATCCTTCGTATCGCGGCCCTTTTGATGACCCAGCATCACAACGGGACGCCCACCCAGACGAGCTACGCCGCCGACTAACGCTGGGTCGTCATTCCCACCGCGATCGCCGTGTAGTTCCATCCATTCATCGCTCATTGCCTGGATGTAGTCTAATGTACTGGGACGCCGAGGATGCCGAGCCAGTTGCAGCCGCTGGGACGGGGATAAACTATTGAAAATCTCCTCACGAAGTTGCACTGCTCGTGCCTCCAACTGACGAATCTGATCGGAGACATCGACGTCCTGATCTTCTGCAAGTTCGCGAATTTGGTCAATTCGTGCCTCTAGTTCGGACAGAGGCTTTTCAAAATCTAGAAGTAACGGCTTGCGCTCAGAAGAAGTTGACATAGTTCCTAGTCAGCGATCGGTGGTCAGTAGTGCAGCGACGAGCATAGGGGGTCGCCCTTACAATGCTCAGTAGTCAGTCAGTTGTCAGTAGTCAGCCGTCAGGAGTTAGGAGTCAAAGAAAGAAGTAACACTAGACAAAAAATAACTAGCCTTTTTCTATCAACTGACAACTGACTCCTGACTCCTGACTAATAAGTCAACAAAGGTCGGAATCCATGCCTCACGGAGGATTCACCGATTTGCTCCATCTTCTCGACGGTAATTTGATTGCGTCCCCAAGAAAAGTTGGTGTGCCACTTTTCAAATTCCAACAGCATCGATTCGGCAAAACAGGCGAATAACTGGCGTCCTGGAGCTTCCATCAAATTGACGATTTTCATAATCCGCCAGTCAATATCCAGGGAATGTTCAACAATCCCCCCATTGACGACATAGACGCCTGGATGCTGGATTTTTGTTGACAGGTTTTTCGGATAGCCCCCATCAATCAGCAAACAAGGTTTTTTCAAAACCGTGGGATCAATTTCCATCCCTTTGGGCATACTGGCTACCCAAACTACAATATCAGCCAAAGGCAGCGCCTCTTCCAATCCCATGATTTTGCCTCTGCCGAGTTCCGCCTGCAAAGCTTGCAATCGCTCTTGCTTCCGGGCAATCAGCAACAGTTCTGGCACCTCAGTTCGAGCATCTAGCCAACGACAGACAGCGCTGCCAATATCGCCTGTGGCTCCACAAACCGCCACAGTTGCTTTACTGAGATCGATGCCCAGCTCTTTCGACACTTCTTCCAATTGGCGACAGATAATGTAAGCCGTATGGGTATTGCCGGTGGTAAATCGCTCAAATTCCAGTTTGATATTGCGAACCTGCTTACTTTCATGCAGGTTGAATTCTTCAAAAATAATCGAGGAAAAGCCGCCCAACGCACTAATGTTAATGCCATGTTTTTGAGCATGAGCCATTGCGTTGAGAACTTTCCGGACTGCTGTCTTACCTCTCCCACTGGCCAGCATTTCTGGTACAAAGCAAGATTCCACATACCGACCTTCGATTTTTTGTCCGGTAATGCTGGTGACAGTGATGTGATCGACGATTTGAGGCGGAGCGCTACACCAAAAATCTAGCCCTTGATCGGCATATTCTGGGTAGCCAAGCTCTCTAGCCACAGATTGAGCGTGTTGCAAATTAGTAAGGTGACCGATTAAACCAAACATGAATGGTTCTAACTACGCCTCTGGATAGGAAAGGAAGGTGGAAGGGGAAAAAATAGTTAAATACTCTTAACAATAGTACAAAAAATTGCCGCTCTTCTGAGCGGCAGGTTGATTTGCATTTATAAATGGCTGTTTTCTTGCCTTCTAGCGAGCGAAAAGCTCGGATCAGACGTTTACAAGTGCGGGTTTTTGTTCGGGTGATGCTGGCGCAGCGATCGGATCGTAGCCTAGCTGTTGGGTAATCCGTTCTCTGGCTAAAAGGCGGTACTCCCAGAAATGCTCTCCAGCTGCACACAGGCCGAGATACATATTTAGGAATTGAGGCTTTTGGCGTAAAATCAGCCAAAGCTGTCGCCAAAATTGACCGCGAATTTCAGGTCGCCGAATGCCCTGATGCCAAATTAACTGGGCGACTAGCCGCAGTCCTTTGCCAGCCGGAAAGTACATATTTTGCGTTCTTCCTGGCGGTGGAACGATGTTGAGGCATTGATTAAAACAGCGTCTGAGATAGTTCTGGGGTTCGTACATTGTCCAGAAGCCTTCTACATACTCTCTGGCAATGTCTGCTAAAGGTCGGCTAGGCGTAAAATTCATCAAGGAATTCTGATCGCCTACCTCAGTGATGCCAACTCCTTCTAATAAACGCTGCTCTTTTTGGAGTCGAGTCCACAGAGCCGTATTCGGTAAGGCTTGCAGAATGCCTAGCATCGGTTGAGGAATGCTGGTTTGTTCGACAAAGGCTTGAATGCGATCGCCAGCACCCGCGCGTTCTCCATCGAAGCCGAGAATAAATCCTGCATAAATTAGCATTCCGGCTTCGTTGATCTTGCGACACGCTTCTAAAAGCGGGTTGCGGGTATTTTGAAGCTTTCGAGTGACTTGCAGGCTGTCTTGATCTGGGGTTTCAATACCGAGAAAGACGGCGTAAAAACCGGCTTTTTTCATCAACTGTAGTAGTTCATCATCCTCTGCTAAATTAACAGAGGCTTCGGTCATGAAGGTGAAGGGATAGTTGTGTTCCTGCATCCAAGGAATCAATTCTCTTAGCAAGCGCTTGACGTTGCGCTGATTGCCAATAAAATTGTCATCGACGATGAATAAGGAACCCCGCCAGCCTAAGTCATAGAGGCTTTGCAACTCTGCCAACACTTGAGCCGGTTCTTTGGTACGCGGTTTGCGACCGTAGAGGCTGATAATGTCGCAGAATTCGCAGTTAAACGGGCAACCGCGAGAAAACTGAATTGCCATCATCAAGTAGGCATCTCGCTTCAGTAAATCAAAGCGAGGAAGGGGACTTAGGGTAACATCCGGCTTTTCGATGGAGCGAAAAACACCTTTTTCTTGACCCTGCGCGATCGCTTGCAGAAAGTCCGGTACTGTTAATTCCCCTTCATCCAAAATTAGATAATGTGCTCCAGAGGCGAGAGCGTCTTCAGGAACGGACGTTGGATAAGGCCCTCCAACTGCCACTTTTTTTCCTAACTCGACTGCCTTTTTGATCAGGAAGTGAAAATCTTCTCGTTGTGCCAGCATTGCCGATAGAACAACGATGTCGCACCACTCCCAATCGG
This sequence comes from Trichocoleus sp. DQ-U1, assembly GCF_039961925.1. Lineage (NCBI taxonomy): Bacteria > Bacillati > Cyanobacteriota > Cyanophyceae > Leptolyngbyales > Trichocoleusaceae > Trichocoleus > Trichocoleus sp. DQ-U1. Next base: position 76,610 of record NZ_JAMPKB010000010.1, read on the forward strand.
CCTCCGTCTCAGTCTTCACATTGCGGTCATAAAACTTAATTTCCCAATCTTTTGGCAACAGTGCTGCAACTGTAATAATTCCCAAAGGAGGGATCACTGCTTTGAGTCCAGCGATTTCCATAAAACGGTCATATGACCAGAAAGACTGGGGAAAAGTGGGGGAGAGTAAAAGCGCCTTCATTGACTCCGTCCTCAAATAGATGACTTGGTTTCAGGCAATTCCCCACTCTTACTCTGCACTACCTGACTTGACATCCCCCACAAGTTATACTAGGCAACTATGCAGCGGCAAGCCCGTAGGCTGACATCCGCATGATATCGCGGGTAGTAAAGCCAATATTGCTCAGCGCTTCGCCGTATTGAATCATGAAGTCTTCAACTAAAGATTCTTTGTCCATTCCCAGAATACTGGCATCCTTTTCGACTTCGTTGAGCATCCGCCAGACGATGGGAAGGTTCTGACGATTAGCTGCTTCAAATTCTGCTTTGGATTCCTCGAAATGGTTTTTCAGCCAAACTTCGCCGTAGTTGAGATGGCTGTATTCATCTTTAACAACACCCTCAGTAATTTTACGGGCGAAGTCATCAGCAACGGGGATATAGATGTTGTAAGCAGCGATCGCAAAGCATTCGATAATTAATGCTTGAATCAGCAAACAGGTCACAATCCCGCCTTCTGCTGCCGCATCTTGGAAATTTTGGTGCAGTCCGGAGAAGAACTTGCGAGCAAATTCTAAATCTGGCGTCACTTCGAGATTCCGCCCGCAGGCTTCAAATCCTTTCTTGTGACGACTCTCCATTTTGGATAAACGGATCAACTGCTCCTTATCTTCTGGCAGCAATTCTGCTAACTTGATGTAATTCTCATGAGCCTCTTGTTCGCCTTCAATCACAATCGCATTGATGCGGCTGTAAGCGTCCTTGTAGGTTTCACTGTGGAAGTCAATTTCTAGGCTGGTTTCAAGCGACGGCATAAATCTCCTGTCTGCTCCTCACGAATAGGTCGATCCTAGACCGACCTAAATTTCTGTGGAATAGTAACGTAACTTAATCTAATAATTGTACTGTACCTATCCTGGAGCCAAACGGGATCAGTCAATTTAAGTAAGTATTCATGCCTAAGAAAAATCCACAGGGTCGATTGTCAGCCACTCAGCTTTCCCAGTTTGCAATCCCGCTATTGCTGTTGCTGGGCGCTTGTGTCGTGCTACTACCGCTTGGCATCGTCTTCCTTACCTCTTTTGACAAAGTGGGTGCGACACCTGGAGGAAGCTTCTTTCCATCTCACCCCGGCTTTGCCAATTACCGCGAAGCTTGGAGGCGCGGCAACTTTCTGTTAGCATTTGCCAATTCAACCCTAGTGGCGCTAGCTGTAACTGGGTTTCAGACGATCACCGCTGCACTCGCCGGTTATGCGTTGGCGCGGCTGAAGTTTCAGGGGCGTCAGGCAATTCTGCTGATTGTCTTGGCTACGCTGGTAATTCCCTTTCAACTGTTGGTAATTCCAATTTTTTTGGTTTTAAAGTGGGGACACTTGATCAACACTTACTGGGCGCTGATTTTACCTACGGCGGCGAATGGATTTGGGATTTTTCTGTTGCGGCAGTATTTTCAAACGATTCCAGTGGAGTTGGAGGAAGCAGCGGCGCTGGATGGGGCAAACCGCCTACAAATTCTGTGGCGGGTGATGCTACCGTTGTCTCGTCCGGCATTGGTGACGCTGTTTCTGTTCACATTTATTGGGGAATGGAACGATTTGTTTAAGCCCCTGATTTTTACAACGCGACCGGAATTGAGGACGGTGCAGCTAGCGTTGGCAGAGTTTCAGGAGCAATTTACGAATAATTGGCCTTTGCTGATGGCGGCTGTTGCGATCGCTACCGTACCTGTCGTGTTACTGTTTCTCGTCGGACAGCGTCAGTTCATTCGGGGGATTGCGGCGACGGGGATTAAGAATTAATCTGACGCTTGCAGGGGATGTCTTCTATATCCCTACAAGATACTGTGCATATATCCTGTCAATCTTGTTACAGTTTGTCACAATCAGGAGTATGCAGAAACTCGGTATATTTTTAATTGTTTTCTCTTTCCTGCCTTGGGTGGCAATCCTCTTAGTGGTGCCCTTGCTACCGCTAGCGATCGCCCAAAAAGCCATATTAGTTCCGATTCTTGCGGTTGTGGGAGAAGTTGCGTTTTGGGTGGGTTTAGTGCTAGTCGGAAAAGAAGCCGCAACCAAATATCGGGCTTACTTGAATCCGCGAGCAATTTGGAGGAAAGTTAAAAAATCGATCCGCCCCAAGAAAAGATCGAATTGACCTATCTTGGGATATCTCTGGAGAAACGCGATTAATCGCCTCTGAAGAGAGCGTTTTAGGCGTTATCTGCGATGACTTTGAGGCGAATCGTGCGATCGCCTTCATCATCCAAACTCACCTCCACAACTTCACCCGCAAGGCGTTCCAAACAAGAAAGGAGCGATCGCAAATGAGGGCTACTTGCGCCAGTGTCTACATACAACCTATCGGTCAGACTGCCCAGCCGCTTCCAGGTCATGTAAAATTTGGCAATCGTCTGTTCCAGCTGCGCCGCCTGCTTCACCATATCGGCAGCGGTATTTAAACAACCCAGACGCAAAGCTTCCTCTAATGCCATTTCCACGTCAATAGAGGTGCGCTCAATTGCCTGGACTTGGGCGGCGGCGTCTAAGTATTTAGATAAATTTCGGGCATCTGATGTCACCTGTTTAACCGTATCGACATCCGGGTTCCCGGCGACTTCCTCTTTCAGGGCGCTGATGTGAGATTCAGGTAATTTCTCCATTTCCCGCACCAGAGGAGACAGAAATCGGGGGGGAAGAGAACCCGCAGCGGCCTTTTCCTTGACTTCATCTGGTAGCAATTCTGAATTCATGGCTGTCCATTCGTCGGAGAGTTGTCGCACTTCGCGCCTGGTAATGCGATCGCCTTTATTTGCCGCATCAGTCACCAGTTGTTGGATTTCTGGGGAAGCCTTAGAGGTTTCGATGAAGGCGCGTTTGCTGAAGCTACGAATCGCCTCCGGGTCAAGATGTCCCTCTTCTAAGAGGGTATCAGCACTATTTGCCAGTTGAATTAAGGAATATGCCTGACTTTTACTGATTTCCCGTTCTTTCAGCCAATTGAGAAATCCGGTACCGCGTCCGTCACCGCCTTGTTTCTCTCGATCGCGCACGATTCGCAAAATCCGCCCCCGCCAGATTTCTGTCTGCAAGTCGAAGCGATCGCACACCAGCCAAGCATTCTCTACTAGTTGCTGAAACTCAAACTCTGGAATCTGCTCATCCTCTGGATCGGGCAGATCGAAATTTAGATCGACTGGGTTCTGAAGGGCAGCAGCAAGTTCGCTGGGAGATTCGGGTGATTGCACCATTAGTAGCGCTCTATGGGGGTCGATCGCCTTATTATGACACAACCCGTAGCCGCAGACTTTCTAGCACAAAAGCGCGCTCTTTGCAACGTTAAAATATAAGTCAAGTCTTATAGAGGTAAATATGTCAACTAGCACCAACATTGGAAAATTAATTGTGCGTACTCCAGAAATCTGTAGAGGTCGTCTGCGAATTGCAGCGAGGAGAGTTTCTGTTTAAACAATCGCCCTAATCCAACCCGAGCAACAGCATATTTTAAGTGCAGGTTACTTGCAGCAAAATTCGCTCAATTGCTACCGTTGCATCTGTGGCTAAGATTCTGGCATTTATTTTGATTCTTCAACCGGAGGTGTAGGGGAAGCTTGAGAAATCACGGTAGCGCCTCGATATTTTAATCCCGATGTCGGTTGAGACACCGGAATATTTTCTGTTTTACGGACTTTACAAACCTGACCCCGGTATTTTCCTGTAACTTCAACTTCTGCTACTTCAACGGTTGAAGGGGTGGATTCGTAGTTAATCCCGCGATAGCTGAGTTGAGTCTTGTCGTCTTCCTGAAATTCAGGTTGAGGCTCAATCTTAGGCTCAGATTGCGTGTCAAATTGAGCATCGACTACAGGCTGACATTGCTGCAAAAGTCGTCTTGCGCTTAGCAGTACGACCAATAGCAGCAATACCTGAATTTGCCAAGGCGCTACAACCAAACTTACAAATAAACCAACAAGAGAAATTGCGGCGGCGAGATAGGAAATTTCGTCAGCAGAATTTTGAAGGATATAAACAGCTAGCAAGGTAATCGCTAGCGGCATGATGAAAGACAAGGACATATTTATCACTTCTGAAGTTACCTCTGAAACTAGAGTGCGAAGTGTATTTAAAAATATAAGCGAATTATTACTAATCAGCCTACTACTGGTGGATTAATTTGGCTCATCCTTTTGGTTGAACAGTTGAATTTTAAATCGGTCGTATTTAAGAACTGGCTGAGGTTCCAAGCAGAGAAGAAACTATCATAACTGACGGGAATGCGATCGCAACCTAACAATACGGCGACACATCTCTCTCATCGCTTGCCTTTGGCGACGGCGCGGACTTTGTTTATATAAGCTAGTAGGTGCGGGATCTCCCTGCACCTAGTGGAATTTGGAATTAGATGGACAACACTTAGGGTAACTTTACTGCTAAAAACGATACAAAGATTCTGAATTTAGAAAATCTGTATCGCGCATAAACTCAAGAATCTCGGACGCGATCGCATCTGCGTGACTTCCCGCCGCATCATGACCGCAGTTGGGGATAATCTTAAACTTAGAGCTGGGCATACAGGCATGAAGTTTTTTGCCATCAGCAACTGGGAACCATTGATCTTGATCGCCCCAGAGAATTAGAGTCGGACACGCGATCGCACTCAGGTTATCTTGTACGTTACGAATTAAATTCGGTTCATTCTTTACCAAACGCTGTATTTCTTGCGCCGCGTGTTGTAAATCCTCGGCAGTTTTTGTCAAAGCATTCGGAAATTCAACATACGGATAAGTAATCCAGTAAACTTCTTCGGGTGTAATTCGTGTCCAATCCACTACAACTTCCCGACGCCCGAAGGCTACAATTTGCCACAGTAGCGGTGCAAACAGTTGAGTCACGCGCAGATGATCCGCTATCTTAACTAAATCTAACGGCAAATCTGCTAATAACTGCATCCCCCAAAATGGCAATCGTTTGAGGAAAATCGGTACATTAATTACAACTAATCGATCGAACAAATCTGGATGCGCTTGGGCGGTGGCGAGGGTCACTAATGCCCCCAAAGATAGGGCTACCACAACAGCCGGTTCATCGCATAACGCTCGCACGATCTGCTCTAGTTCGAGCGATTGATGACCGAGTATTTCCGGGTGTGATGGCATCTCGGAAAAACCGTGTCCTTTCGCATCGAAACAGATAACGCGAAAATGTTGTGACAATGGCTCAATCGCGTAACGCCAATTGTAGCTCCAGCTCGCCATTCCATGCACTAAAAATAGCGGTTTACCTGTACCTTTTTCGCCATAAGCAATTTTTACAGGATTCCCGTTAGCATCAGAAATGGTTATCGTTTGACGCCCGTTTGGAAATGTGGCTTCCCACCAGTCTTTCTTACTCATCTGTTGTACAATTCCCTTGAGAATCGAATTCAAGGATTAGCCAATAAACTTTGCTTGCAAGGAATTAAAAATATTCAGATTGGAAAGGAGAAACGAATTAAAGTTTTTAATTTTTAATTTTTATTTAGTTATCGTTTGCCACAGCAGATTCAGGATAAAAAGACTGAAAGCAGCAATGCAAATCACAAAGAGCATCAACCCACCCAACAGCAGAATGATAAACCACCAATCTGCTTTTTGACTCTGCCGAGGAGAAGCGAGATGAGCTTCTAGAAGCATCATGTTTTTAGCATTCGCTTTCCAGGTAGCGTCAAAGAAATCCCCCAACACCGGCACAGTGCCAACTAAAGTCTCAAAAATAATATTTAGCACCATCCGCACCAAAGCTTCTCGTGGTAGACCCAGCAGCGCTGCCTCCAGCACGATATAGCCTGACAAGGCACTTCCTAGTATATCCCCGCCTCCAGGGAGCAGTCCAAGTAGAGGATCGATGCCCACGCGGTAGGAAGTTCCCGGAATCGCGATTGCATTATCCAGAATATAAGTAAGCGATCGCAGGCGCTTAATTCTAGCTGACTTGGCGTCCGTCGATCTTATAGGAGGTTTGGGAGGAGGCTGAGACATCAGAATCGATAATGGGGGAGTGAGTAGCGGATAGGGAAAAAATCGTTACCACCTACTACTGACGGAAAAGGAACAAAGCTTCGTCTTGCTATTGGAATGTCTTGCTGTTGGCATCAGTGTTCAACACCTCAAACCCATCCCTTCTGGAGGTACGGAAGACATTTCTTGCTCCATATCCGTTAGCGTTGTCAGCGTTGAGCTAGGAGTTGCAACTTGTTCGATTTGAGTCAACAGGGTTTGCGCTTGTGTCTCTCCCTTATCAGCCAGTTGCTCTAGGTAGAGCTTGAGTTCGTCGGCAAGGGCACTGGGAAGGTACATGGCTACCACTCCGTCTTCCGGTGTGAGCTTCTTTTATGCATCATAGCTTCGTCGGGCACTAGAATTCAGCCCCGATTCTTGCAAGTTAACAACTTGCAAGTTAAATGTTTAAACTAACCTAAAATTTCTCCTCCTTTCAAGCTTTAATCTTCTATTCCCAAAGACGGTTGACATCCATTAGCGTGTTTGATAGCACCTATCTATAGGTTGAGATTGTTTAATAGACGACAGACAGCTTAGAAGAACTCGCTAGAATTAAGAACAGAGGAGGTTCAAAATTTCCCCTCTTTTCACTGTTTCATTTGATCGTGTTGAGTTTGCAATTATCTTTTTATGGAATTAAGTAGCCAGTCCTCTAACTCTTCTGACCAACCTCCTCCGCAAAGGTGGGCAGAGTTACTAGGAACTGCAATTGCTTTGTTGACTTTGACCTTACCTGTGTTTGCGATCGCGCACTACTCTCCAAGCGGCGCTCAAAGCTTGCAGCAGCAAACCAGCTATTCAATCCCGATACCCGAAGACTGACCTTCAAGATCCAACAAATGGATATCGCGTAATCCTGGAATCTGGGTAAACAGAAGATTCTGTGTTGACCTTCTTCCCGTAGAATGCTCACAAGGGCTATCTGAAAGGATGAAGGATGAAGGAGGAATATTCTGATTCCTCCTTCAACAACGGGTGCGATTCGTAGCGGCTGTAAAGTAACTACGTTAAGCCTCTACAGCCTTCAAACTGACATCAGGGCACCCCCAATACTTTGTGTTGCTTGGAGAAACTGGAGAAACGTTTTGGATTTAACACGCATTCCTGCTCAACCCAAACCAGGTCTCATTAACGTCCTGGTTGAAATTACCGCTGGTAGCAAAAATAAGTACGAGTACGATAAGGACTTACAAGCCTTTGCCCTAGACCGGGTGCTTTATTCTTCGGTGCAGTACCCCTATGACTACGGCTTCGTACCCAACACCCTAGCAGATGATGGCGATCCCCTGGATGGCATGGTGTTAATGGAAGAGCCAACATTTCCAGGGTGTGTTATTCAAGCGCGACCTATCGGAATGTTAGAGATGATTGACGGGGGAGATCGGGACGAAAAAATTCTATGCGTTCCCGACAAAGATCCGCGCTATGCCCAAGTCAAATCTCTCAAAGACCTTGCGCCACACCGACTAGACGAAATCGCAGAATTTTTCAAGACCTACAAGAACTTAGAGAAAAAGGTCACAGAAATTCTGGGTTGGCAAGATGTCGATAAAGTGATGCCGCTGGTGGAACAATGTATTAAAGCTGGCAGCAAAGGGTAGGTCTACGAGCGCTAGGTGAGCGAACTAGGAAAAAATTGAGGGATGAAGTGGTTTGAGAACGTTAGAATCAGCTTTAGCTGAGAAAACTTTTCATGCGCCGAACCCTAGTGCTGATAGATACAACATGAGGAAAGTGCAGGCATAGCAGGAGAAGCAATCAGCGCCTTGCACTTTCTCAATGGTGTTAATTACCTTTCTTGTATGCAGCGATCGCTTCTTCTATCAAAAATTCATAGTTGCACGCTTACTAGGGCAAATCTTGACTATGTAGGGAGTATCAGTATTGATAGAACCCTGTTGGATGCCGCAGGTATACTACCTTATGAACAGGTACAAGTCGTGAATGTCTCGAATGGAGAGCGCTTGATTACTTATGCAATCGCGGCACCGGCAAATTCAGGGGCAGTCGAACTCAATGGTGCGGCGGCTCGTTTGGGCATGAAGGGCGATCGCTTAATCATCATGACCTACGGGCAATTTAGCCCAGAAGAACTGAAAACTTATCAACCTAAAGTTGTCCTCGTAGACGGGCAAAATCGGTTAATAGAAGTCCGCCGCTACGACGATCTGCTAAGCGTGCAGCTAACTTCTTGAGCGAATATATGTCTTCAAAAGAACCAGCGGCACCAAATCCTCAAATCTCCAATCCCACAGCAAGTCAGTCAACCCAAGCTGACGCAGAGTTTGTGGTGCAGTTTTGGGGTGTGCGGGGCAAAATTGCCGCCGCTGGCAAGGAGACGCTTCGCTACGGCGGCAATACTCCCTGTGTGGAAATGCGGGTAGGCTCCAAACGATTAATTTTTGATGGCGGCACCGGCTTGCGGTTACTGGGTAATCAATTACTGCGTCAAATGCCGGTGGAAGCTTACGTATTCTTTACCGACTCGCAAAGCGATCGCATTCAAGGCGTTCCTTTTTTCGTTCCTGCCTTTATTAAGGGCAATTGTTTTCATATTTATGGGGCAGCAGGATCTGATGGAGCATCGATTCAACAAAGTCTCAGCGACCAGATGACGCCTCCGAATTTTCCAGTCCCTATACAGGTGATGCAATCAGAACTACAGTTCTACGATCTAACTCCCGGCGAGACGCTCGCGGTAGACGATATCACGATTGAAACCTGTTTAACCAACAATTCCCTGCGGACAATAGGCTACCGAGTTACCTGGCAGGGACGCACGGCTGTTTACGCTACGGGTGCAGACAACGATCCGAATGCCCTTGATGAAAATCTGCTGCACTTAGCCCGTGAAGCCGATTTACTCATTTGCAATGCGACTTCCCCGGAACTAGACCAAGGTTTGGGGGCAAACGGTGAGTCTTCTCATGCAGGTGACTTTGCGATTCAACCCTGCGAAAATCCCTTCTGGCAAACCTGCGTTAAAGCCGCTGATGCGGCTAACGTCAAAAAATTGGTGATGTTTAGCTACGAACCAGACTACAGCGATGACTTTCTCGACCAAGTTGAAGGACAAATCCAGTCGGCGTTTCCGAATGGATTACTCGCCCGTGAAGGAATGATTTTAGCCGTTGAGTAATCGGTCATGAGAGTGTAGAGTTTTGAGCCACAAAAAAGTTCTTAAATTCAAAATTCAAAACTTTTTTCTGGTAATCAGAGTTTTTATCCCTCTTTTGTTACTTTAGGAAAAGAGGAATGAGTGAAAAAAGAGTTCTTAAATTCAAAACTCAAAACTCAAAACTCAAAACTTTTTCCTAATCCTCCTTCTACCGACTGCTGAAGACTGAAGAACTTAAAGAAGAAATCACCCGACTAATCTCCTGTAGTTTCTGGGCAACTTGACCGCTACCCAATAAAGTTTCTGCCTGAGTCAAACCGGATGATAAATCTGGGGCGAGACCGCAGTGCCATAGGTAAAAACCACCGTTCCAGATAGCTGCTTGCATAAGTTCGCTCTTGTTACCTTGCAGCACGGCTTGCATTTCTTGTACCAATTCAGTTGCGGAGTCTAGGGCGACTTCCTTTCCCTCAAAGCCGTAGTCACGGGGATGAAGCAGGAGGCGTTGCGGAGACGAACCGGGTTGCCAAGTTCCAATAATCGCCGTGCGATCGCGCGGTAAATCGCAGCTACCTTCTAATCCTTTCACCGCTGTGAAATACTGGGGGTTGCCTCGCAATGCCGAAGAGTCTTGAAACATCCCTTCCGTGGGAGGATGGACAAACCCCGCCACAACGTGAGCTTCCCCTGCATAGGGACACCACATTAACTCCATCGTTGCAAAGGGTGGACGTTTGCCAATTTGGTCGCGGTAGGGAACCAGTCCCGCCGCTTGGGGGAAATGCTTGGGCAAATAAACAAATCCGAGTTGGGTTGCCTCAAACACCTGCTGGACGACAGGGAGGGATAACTCAGCCCAATTGACACCCAACGCCTGCCAAATCTCAATCAGTGGCAAACCTTCCTTGGTAGGCATCCGGTCGCCCCCGTGCATCACCACTGCCTGTCCAGCAGTTGCCAGGATTAAAGCTGTCAGTGGTGATACGGGTGCCGTGCGCGATCGCCCATCGTAGGGCGTCCCCAGAACGATAACCGGGCGTTCTGAGCCGATGGGTTGCAGTTTTGGCCCTAGTGCGTCGTAGGCGTCTAGCATCCCTGCCAATTCTTCGCCGGTGGGACGCTTAATCCGATGGGCGATCATAAATGCTCCAATCTGCGCTGGTGTTGCTTCCTGTAGGAGCATCATCCGTGTCGCTTCCTCAGCTTCGGAGCGACTTATATTTTCGCCTGTGTGGACGCCACTACCCACTTTTCGCAGAATTTCCCTGAACTCATTACTCATAGTATTTTGTCGTAGTCAATTGTTATCAGTTTTTGCGAATGGCTAATTCCCAAAAGATTTTTTGCAATAGCCATTAACCATTAGTTAACAGGTATAGAAGCATCCGAACAGATTATTGTGTTGCCAATCGCTCCTGCAAATTGCATCGGGACTAACTCGCGTACCATCTGGCAAAAGTGCTGAATGGGGGGAATCAGCAAGCGATCGCGCGTTGTTACCATCACGACCTGACGAGACAAGCTGGGATCTCCTAGCGAGTCGGCTAAGTTTGGCGTCCCTGGCGCGGGTGTGGAATCAATGACTCGAATCGCCAGCGTTGCATCCTGGCGAGCATCTACCAAAGCTGACTGGGGCAAAAGGGCAATCAATTCTCCTTGCCGCACGACACCGCGAAAGGCATCAAGCGTATTTAACTCCATCACCGCCTGAAGATTAGCGCCTTGCCGCAAAAATCGCTCTTGTACCAAGCGTTGCATCCCGTACCCATCCTTAAATACCACTTGCGGGTAGTGAACGAGTTCTGACCAGGGCACCTGTTGGTACTTAGTCAGAGGATGATTTGCCGCCATCAAGATTTCGATGCGTTCATTGTATAAGACATCGACCACCATATCCGGGCTAGCCGTTAAAAAGCGGTTATTCATCACGATCGCGACATCAACCATTCCGTCTCGCAAGACTTTGAGAGCGCGATCGCTTCCAAGCGATGTTACCCGCAGCTGCACCGCCGGGTAATCTCGGCAAAACTGCTGCAACACGGACGGCAAGTATTGGGCGCAAACCGAGTGAATCGCCGCTACACAGAGTTCGGGTTGCTTTCCTGCCAACAAGTCTGCTAATTCTTGCGTGGCTTGTTGCCACTCTTGACAAATTTTGCGGGCGCGGGGCAAAAAGCGTTCGCCTCCGACTGTTAGCTTTGCCTGAGCCGTGCGATGAAACAGGGAAATACCGAGATCCGTTTCCAGAGACTGGATTTGCCTGCTAATAGTGGACTGAGTGAACCCACACTTTCGCGCCGCTTGCTGAAAACTGCCGGTTTCAGCAACTGCTAGAAAGGCTTGCAACTGCTCTAGTCGCATGATATGTAGCCTAAATTACATTTAAAGCCGATGAAATGAATTTAGCGGATTTGCTTAACTGTTTTGGTAGGGCTTGATACAGCAGCTTAGTCAGGGTGGCACAAGCGGGTCTTACCATAGCATGAACGGGAAAACCCTTGGAAATAAATACGATATACGCCAATCGTATACTCAGCGAAGCGATCGCCTACGGCATCGCATCAAAATAAGTGATGAAAAAGATACCCCTTAGCAGTCTCTGATGAATCAGCATGAAGAAACAAACCTCGCTCCTAGTCGCCAGCCGAAACCACCACAACTTGCAACTGATCGCACAACTCTTGATTCAGGAAGGATATCCAATCCTCACCGCTGACAGCTTGGAGGAGTTTGAGCAAGCTTTGAGACATTCTGCACAAATCAGTCTCGCTATCGTAGATATCTCTAGTCTAGACAGTCGGATTTGCGAATGGCTGCGGCACGAGGCAATCCCCATTCTGATGCTTTCTAACCAGTCTGGCTCAACGGACTGGCAGTTTACACTGATCGCTGGTGCTGCCGATCATCGGATCAAACCCATCGGTAAAACAGAACTACTGACGCGAGTTAGTTCGATTTTGAAACACAGAGCTAAATTTGAGCTTGGGAAAGCCCGCGACAACCGGCTATTAAAAGCGGCACCCGATTTACAGAAGTCTAACCCAAAGGTAGATGACCTAGTTTTTAGAGACGCGCTGACAGGAATTGCTAATCGCCATCATTTTGAAGAAATTTTAGAACGGGAATGGAGACGTGCAGCAAGAGAGGCAAGGTTTCTGTCGTTGATTATGATTAATCTTGATTTTTTTAAAGATTTTAAGGATACCTACGGACTTCAGCGAGGCGATTATTGTCTGAGAGAAGTTGCAAAAGCTTTAAGTGCTGCTGTGAAAAGATGTGGAGACGTTGTCGCCCGATATGGGGGTGAAGAATTTGTGACACTTCTCCCCGATACCAATCGCTCTGGGGCGATTGTCGTGGCAGAGGCAATGCGTTTAAATGTGGCAGATGTAAACATTTCCTACGCGAATTCTCCGATTGGCGACCGAGTAACTATCAGTTTAGGGGTTGCCACGTTAATTCCTGAGAGAAATTCCACCCCACAAGCCTTGATTGCTGAGGCGCAAAAGATGCTATCTGTAGCAAAAGAGGAAGGAAGCGATCGCTTCAAAATTTATCCGATTTCAGGCTAACCTCAAGATCCAAATAACTGAATATTGAGCCATTGTGAGCCATATCACGGCACTTATGACTGAATTACGATAGCACTAGAGAGAACCCAAAACAAAGGGGGAAATTTGAAGGAGCGACCGTTTATTTTGGCGGCAGAGCGAAACCCGTGCTACCTGGAACTTGTGGCTCAATTCCTCGGCAAAGAAGGGGATTGTGTCAAAAGTGCTAACCTTTTAGAGGCACTCGATCTAGCCCTATGCCAGTCAAAAGCAATCGGTTTGGCGCTGGTGGACATAGACGGTTTTTACCGGCGTGTTTGGAAATGCTGCGAACGAATTCGGGATCGGCAAATACCCTTTCTACTACTCTTGCCTAAGCAAAGTGTCGCGATTGAGCAGCAAAACCTAGCTCACGGAATGCAAAGTACATTAGTTAAACCGCTAGTCGTCAAAAAGTTCCTAGTGATCGTTCGCAGTCTACTAAGAGATTAAGTATGAGCCGGATTTTGTTGCTTGTAGAGCAAAAAGAAAACCGCCGCCTGCTCTCAGAGTGGCTTGCTGGGCATCACGAAGTATTGCTACCTGACGAAAAAGAGACGGGGAGCCGAGGAGCTAAGGAGCAGGAGAACAACAGAGAAATTTTACTCAATCCTCAGTCTTGTAAAAATGGGATAAATTGGCGTCTTCTCAGTTCTCAGCCGGAACGGGGTTTCCCTACCCTGGCTGCGCTGCTCAGCACTCAGCACGGGCAGGGTACTGTTCTACCCTTACCGCTTAGCCCTCAGTCTTTAATCCTGAACACAGCTTTTGACCTATGCGTCTTAGATAGCGTGGCCCTAAAGCAGTTTTGGGAAGAGGTACAAGCGAGAAAAGCCGCTGAATTACCAGTTTTTCTGCCATTTCTGTTGATCGTTCCTCGTCAGGATGTGGGGTTGATGACTCGACACCCGTGGAAGAGTGTTGATGAGTTAGTCACCATCCCCATCGAGAAGATGGAGTTGCAGAAGCGGGTGGAGATGTTGTTGCGGACGCGACAACTCTCGTGGGATCTCAAACAGCGCAATGCTGAGTTAAAGGAGACAAATGAGCGATCGCAACAGGAAATTGTCAAGCATCAGCAAGCAGAAGCCCAACTCCGACAAAGCGAAGAAAAATTCCGGCAATTTCTAGAAGCAGCACCAGACGCGATCGCGATTGTTGGCGCAAGCGATCGCATCGTTCTCGTTAACACTCAAATTGAGAAAATGTTTGGCTATGAGCGCGATGAATTGCTTGGGAATACTCTGGAGATGTTGCTACCCGATTACATCCGGCGCGTACACGATCGAGAATGCACTGATTCCTGTTGTGAACCTCAAGTCCCACCGATGGGAGTGGGGTTTGAGCTATTTGCCCGACGCAAGGATGGCACTGAGTTCCCCGTAGATGTCAGCCTCAGCCACATCGAAACCCCGCAAGGATTTCTCGTTACTAGCATTATTCGCAACATCACCGTTCGCAAGCAAGCAGAAGAAGAAATTCACAAGGCGTTGGAACAAGAGCGACAATTGGGTGAATTGAAATCTCGCTTTGTGTCAATGGTTTCCCACGAGTTCCGCAATCCGCTGACCTCAATTTCTCTTTCTGCCCATATGTTAGAACATTGCTCTAATGAATGGTCTCAGGAGAAAAAAAGCAAATATTTGCTGCGGATTAAAGACATCGTGAGAAATATGACCGATTTGTTAGAAGATGTGCTTTTAATCGGCAGAGCAGATGCCGGGAAATCAGAATTTAATCCAGTCCCCCTCGATCTAACAGAATTCTGCCGTAATTTGGTAGAAGAAATCCAACTGAGTGCTAGCAATCAGCACGAGATAAATTTTGTCAGTAATCAAACGCAATTCAAACTTGAAAATTTAAATACTGATAATTACTCTCTTCAAGGTTCTAATCTGGAATGTTTAACCGTCACTGAAAACGAATTTGAGACAATCGTTTCTATGGATGAAAAACTGCTGCGACAAATCTTGAATAATTTGTTATCAAATGCAATTAAATATTCCCCCCAAGGCGGCATTGTTCAGTTTGAATTGAATTGCCAGCATGGTGAGGCAAATTTTCAAATTCGAGATGAAGGGATTGGCATTCCTCCAGCAGATTTAGCGCGACTCTTTGAAACATTTCATCGAGCCAAAAATGTTGGCAAAATTCCTGGAACTGGCTTAGGGCTGGCGATTGTAAAAAGGTGCGTAGAAATACACGGAGGCAAGATAGCGGTGGATAGCCAAGTTGGGTTAGGAACAACTTTTACCGTAACGCTTCCGTGTTAATAGTTAATAGCGAGTAGCTATTAACTATTCACTGTCCATTCTTTTAAAGCGATCGCGATTCCTTGTTTTAATTCTGGGGTCAGATTTTCGGTGGTAGCGAGTTGCTGTAATTGCTGGTAAGCAATGGGAAATTTTTTGAGAGCAGCGATCGCGTGCAGTTTTACCCCCGCATCGGGATCTGCTAACAGTTCAATTAACTGGTTGATCGCAATGGCATCTCCTAACTGTCCCCATGCCATTGCCACCGCTTGTTTAACCTTGGGATCTTGAGCAGTTGAGCTTTCTGATTCAAGTGCTGTCACCAGGATTTTAGCGGCGGTTGGGACTAATTTTGGAGAATCCACTCGCCCTAAAACGGTGACAATTTCCTGCCATAGCACCGGAGACTCAACAGAAAGGGCTTGTTGCAAATACTCCAAGGCGGCTGCTGTTTGGGGGAGCGATCGCACGATGTGTACTTGCAAGCTAAGCGGCGTATTCGGGGATGAAAGTACCTGAAACAAGGCAGCGGCGGCTTCATCTGTTCCCAGTCGTCCTAAGGCGATCGCACTCTGCTGACAAACTTCCAAATTAAAGTCAAATAGCAGGGGTTGTAGCTGAGTTACCAGATTCAATTGTTCTAGTAAATCGGAGCGCATCCCCAAGCCAATTACCGCTTCTTTTCTCACTTGCGCGGCGGGATCTTGCAAAGCATCCATCAATACTGGTGGAATCCGGCTGTCGTGAAAGCTACCCAGTGCTTCAATCGCAGCGGCTCGAATCGCAGATTGGGGATCTTGAACCACGTTCAGGAGAGGCGCAATCGTTTCGGAACGGCGGATCTGAGCAAGCGATCGCACGGCTAACAGTCGTGTCTCTGACTCTGCTAATAGTTCGGTCAAAGCCTCCACAGCCGGAGAGCCGATATGCGCTAAAGCAGCCGCTGCTGCCACTGTGAGTTCTTCATCCTCAGATGTTTTCAGCAGCTCTACTAAGGCGGTGATGACGGCAGGATTGTCAAATTCTCCCAGAATGCGACCAGCAAACCAGCGCTCCTCCAAGTCGGCGTCTTCGTCTTTCAGAATGGAAATCAAAGGAGCGATCGCGCCTTCCCCTAATTTGGGTAACACCTTCGCCACTTCCCACCGTTCCTGAAAATCCCCTGCATCAAGTACATCTAAAGCCAGATTCAGTAATTGCTCTAAGTAAAGCGAGTTAGAATCTTCTCCTGTTAACGACTCTCCCTGCCTTCCCTCTGCTTTGTTAAGTGGCAGTTGCTGCAAGCATTGGTTTAGCAATGACCAGTTTTTTTGCTGTGCTGCAACCGTAGCCTGCTCTAAAACACTTAATAACATCATTTAAATCACTTTTACTGAATTTTTACCCGACACGCTTAGCCCACACTAGCTAACCTTGTTTCCTAAACTTGGATGCCTTTAAGCTTCACAAGCTAGTTTACCTAGACTTTAGGTCAGATACCAGATTTGCCGATAAATCCCTATAGAAGCTGTGTTTGCTTTATTTTGACTAATAGAAATTTTCCTCAATCTACTCTTACCCTGGCTTCAAATGCGAATCAAGCATTAATTTAATGCATTAATTTCATTTCCGAATAATTCTATAATTAAAAACATAAATTCAGCCTTTCTCCTCTCTAACTAATTTTTCAAATCAAGATTTGCTAACCACACAGGCTTTTTGAAGGTAGATACTTTTATGAAATTGTTGCCACTCTCTACAATCAATATGGCAATAGATTTCTGCTCTGTTACGGAGCCTCAAAGTCGGCAACTAAACATTTTGGGTAGGATAAACTGATGCTGATAACGGTGGAACTACGTTGGTTTTATCCCGGCACAATCCCCACAGAGATTGAACGCTGGTTCAAGCAAGAGAGTCTCGGTGGACAGATGGAGTCACCAGAAAACAGAGAAGACTGGTATTTATACTTGCCTAACTGTGATTACCTGGGTATCAAACTGCGGCAAGGAAAGCTGGAAATCAAGTGGCGTCAAGCCGAATTAGAAGTGCTGCGTTTTGGGGATTTGGTGCAGGGGAAAGCAGAGAAATGGGCGAAGTGGACGTGTGGAGATCCCACCTCAAAATGCTTTATTCCCGCAGAGGTGGTGGGAAAAGAGTCTTGGATGAGTGTGAAGAAGGAGCGATCGCAGCGTGTTTACCAAGACTGTGCTGTTGAACTCACTCAGCTAGATATTAATGGCAAGGATTCGTGGAGTCTGGCTTTTGAAGCTACAGGCGAAGATGACAAGTTGATGGATAATCTTCAAGCGGTAGCCAGCCAAGTATTCCAAACTTACCAAGGTTCAAAGTTGCAAGCTAAGGATTCTTTTGCTTATCCTAGTTGGCTGTCTGTAGTTGGGGAGTCACGCTAGGGCACTGACCCAATCTATAATCTTTATTCACTCTACAGTATTAACCGTGGAATCGTAACGCGACGATTGGCAGTAAGCTATTTTACGGCGTTCGTGGCGATTCAACATGGCAACGATTAACGATAACTATCTCAAACTCAAAGCTGGCTACCTGTTTCCCGAAATTGCGCGACGGGTGAATGCCTTTGCAGAGGCAAATGCTGACGCAAAAATTATACGGCTGGGGATCGGCGATGTCACCGAACCCCTACCAGAAGCATGTCGCACGGCGATGATTAAAGCGGTTGAAGATATGGGCGATCGCGGTTCCTTCAAAGGCTATGGCCCAGAACAGGGTTATGCTTGGTTGCGCGAGAAAATTGCCTCACACGACTTCCAAGCGCGGGGATGCGAAGTTGATGCTTCCGAAATCTTCATCTCTGACGGTTCTAAGTGCGACACGGGTAACATTCTCGATATCTTCGGCGACGATAACGCGATCGCTGTCACCGATCCGGTTTATCCCGTCTATGTAGACACCAACGTGATGGCGGGACACACTGGCGCTGCTAACGATAAAGGCGAGTTTGGCGGCTTGGTGTACATACCCATCACCGCAGAGAACAACTTCACCGCCGAGATTCCCTCGCAGAAAGTTGACTTAATTTATCTCTGCTTCCCCAATAATCCTACGGGAGCAACCGCCACCAAGGAACACCTAAAAGCGTGGGTAGACTATGCGAAAGCTCATGGCTCAATCATTTTCTTCGATGCGGCTTACGAAGCTTTTATAACCGATCCAGAGCTTCCCCATTCCATCTACGAGATTGAAGGTGCAAGAGATTGTGCGATCGAGTTTCGCTCGTTTTCCAAGAATGCAGGCTTTACCGGAACCCGCTGTGCGTTGACAGTTGTGCCGAAAACGCTGAAAGCACAAGCCGCCGATGGTTCTGATGTGGAACTGTGGAAGCTGTGGAACCGCCGCCAGTCTACCAAGTTTAATGGCGTCTCCTACATCGTGCAACGCGGTGCAGAGGCGGTTTATTCTGAGGAAGGACAAGCGCAAACGAAGGCGCTTGTTAGCTTCTACATGGAAAATGCCAAGATTATCCGCGAACAACTGACAGCAGCCGGATTAGCGGTGTATGGCGGCATAAATGCGCCTTACGTTTGGGTGAAAACGCCCAATGGTTTATCGAGTTGGGATTTCTTCGATAAGTTGCTGCAAACCTGCAATGTTGTCGGTACTCCTGGTTCTGGTTTCGGTGCTGCGGGTGAAGGTTACTTCCGCATTTCGGCATTTAATAGCCGGGAAAATGTGAATGAGGCGATGAAGCGGATTACCGAGAAGTTTAAAGTGTAGGCAAGAGAAGCCGCGCTTGTGGGGCATAAGTTACGCGATCGCTTTTGAGCATCAATTCTCGCTGCCTTGGTTAAACTCAATCTATAAGTTTCAAAGGTTGCGGTGGGCAATACCTATCGCAACCCTAGCTTTAACCGCTAAGTAACAAGCAATCTTACGAATCTTGATGGCTACCACTACCCAACGGCTCACACTGCAAGACTTCCTGAAGCTGCCGAATATTGAGGAGTCGCCAGCTTGGGAGTTAATGGACGGACAAATCAATCAAAAATCTATGCCCACAGCTTTCCACAGCATCTTGCAGAAACGGCTGACGGCTGCAATTGACCAAGCGGATTCACCCTATGAAGCTTTTCCAGAGCTACGCTGCATCTTAAGTAGTAATTCTGTTGTTCCTGATATTACCGTTATTCACCAAGACCGAGTCCCTTCTGAGAATATCGCTGTTGAAGGTGCGCCTGATTGGATGATTGAGATTCTCTCACCCGATCAAAGCACCACTAAATTGATTGCTAAAATTCAAACTTGCCTGCAAGAAGGAACTCAATTAGGGTGGCTGATCGATCCGACAGAACGAGTGATTATTGTGCTGTGGTCAGATACTCGGATGGCATTGCTGAGAGATAGCGATCGCTTGCCTGTCCCCCAAGATATCCCATTAGAATTGACAGTTGAGCAAGTATTTGGCTGGTTACGGCGGATAAGTTGAGGATAGGTAACGATCAGTCTCAATGGTTTTGGTAGGTAAGGCTCACCCTGCGTAGCTATATTTGGATTCAGCATAAATGGGAGTAACCTCAAATGGTACAAACACCCGCTAAACCTCTTACTTTAGAAGAGTTTTTGGCTCTACCAGAAACTGAACCCGCCAGCGAGTACGTTGATAGTCAGATTATTCAAAAGCCAATGCCGCAGGGAGAACATAGTACCCTCCAAGGTGAACTAATTATTGCTGTTAATGCTGTTGTTAAGCCCCAAAAACTTGCACGAGCATTTCCAGAACTGCGGTGTACGTTTGGTGGACGGTCAATCGTACCAGATGTAGCAGTATTTACCTGGGAGAGAATTCCCCGCAAGGAAAATGGCGGTGTAGCAAATGTATTTCAAGTAGCTCCTGATTGGATAATTGAAATCTTATCTCCTGACCAAAGTGCTACGAAAGTCACAAAAAAAATTCTGCATTCTCTCAAACACGAAACACAAATAGGGTGGCTGATTGACCCAAACGAACAGACTATATTTGTTTATCAACCCAAGCAAGAGCCAGAGGTGTTTGACCAGCCAGAACAGCAGCTTCCCGTCCCTTCATTTGCTAGCGAACTCCGCTTGACGGTAGGCGAAATATTTGGCTGGTTGTTAGAATAACTGATTATGGGAGTCTATTCTATAGACTACTGCCGTATTTCAAAATTTCACAGTTGGAAAATGTAGAAGGGGCAATGAAGGGAATTACAGAATAATTTAGCCCCAAGCGTGCTCGTTATCTGTCCAATGTTAGAGCTGATTTATAAAGAGAATCTAAAAAGCTTCTGGATTCGCCTTAGGCAGATTTTAGGCTAGATCAGGTTGAATAGTTGCACTCATGATGACTCGCCTGCCTGAAATAGCCAATCCCCAACGAAAACCATATCCCAGCGATTTGAGTGATGCCGAGTGGGAGATATTGAAACGGCTGTTGCCCAAACCCAAAGGCTTTGGTCATCCGGTGGAAGTCAATTTTAGAGAAATTCTCAATGGCATTTTCTATGTACAACGCACCGGATGCCAATGGGAAATGTTGCCCCATGACCTGCCTCCCTACAGCACCGTGTACGGTTACTTTCACAAATGGCAACGCAAAGGTATCTGGCAACTTCTTCACGACCAAGTGCGCCAGGAACTGCGAACGCAATTAGGTCGAGAGGAACACTCTACCGTTGCGATTGCCGATTCTCAATCCGTCAAAACGACGGAAAAAAGGGGGAGGTCTACGGTTTTGATGGTGGCAAGAAGGTTAAAGGACGTAAGCGCCATATCGTCGTGGACTCTCAAGGCTTATTGATTGGAGTATTAGTAACCGAAGCGAACGCCTCAGAACGATTAGGGGCGGTGGTTGTGCTGGATGAAGCCAAGGAAAAATTGTCCAAATTAGAAGTAATTTGGGTCGAGCGGGGCTATTCTGGCAAGAACTTTGCCAATGCTGTTGAGCAGGTATGTGGAGATGGGGTGCGAGTGGAAGTGCTCGCACGAAACTCCCAGACGTTTGAGCAGTTGCCCAAGCGGTGGATTGTGGAGCGGACTTTCGGATGGCTGAACCGATTTCGGCGCTTGAGCAAGGATTATGAGGCGTATTCAGAAGTGAGCGAAGCGATGATTTATGGTTCCTTAATCCGTCTGATGGTTCGGCGATTAGCGGCTTAAGATTTACTTTACAAATCAGCTCTTAGCAAAATACTCTCTTGGCACTTTGCCCACAAGCATTAACAAATCCCGCGTCAAAAGTAGCTCCGACAATTCCGCCAATTATAGGTACGAATTTCCTAAGGTTAATCACTCCCTTCTCTCCAGCTTTTGTAATTAACCGGAATCCAACTTTTTTGTTAATTTCAATTAGAACTTTTCCAGGAATCTGATTAATTATATTTTTAGCAACTTTAGTTCCTATCGCGATACCTGCTGTACGTAGAACTTCTTCTCCAGCTTCCCCGATCAAAGATAGCAGTACCATAGTCCTTACTTGATCCGAGTTGATATCGTACCCACGAAGTTTTGCAATTGCAGCAGCAGTATTTGCTCCTAATGCATAAGATATCGCTAAACTAGCTGGGATACTTAATGGTAATGTAGCAATTCCTCCTAAGTCAGTTATAAATCCTGTTCCAGCAGCAGAAGTAGTACGCCATGCAATTACAGAGTTAATTGCATCTTCTACACTACTAGCTTTTGCTAAGTGATTTTGTGCTACTTGTTCTGCGGAAGGAAGAAAACCGAAGCCTTTAATTCCAATATTGGCAATCCATTGCAGGAGCTGCTCTATTTCTGAATTCATACTATTTTTATTTTTGAGTTAATTCTTGTTGCACATAGTGTATTTTAAATGTAAACTCTTAGACCACCGTAATATTACCGAGGTTGATTTCTTGATAACTGGTCAACATTCATAATTCATAGAAAAGGAAGGCAAACAGCGGACTCTCACAATATTCAAGTGGATGCCGATGTTATGCAGTGAGTCTTGAATGGAGTTAGCGGCAAGTTCGATAAGTGCGAGCGCTTCCGCACGACAAACCTAACCGTTTAACTTCTCATTCTTAACCAGTCAAAAATTTGCTCTGCGGTCAATTCCAGGTCAATGCCGTCTAAAACAGCTAAGCGATCGCTTCCTTGACATAATTCTGGTTGTTGGTTAGGTAGGAAAATTAGTACAGAGCGATCGCTCGGATCGATTAGCCATCCAAGCCGGGAACCATGCTTGAGACAGTGCAAAATATTACCCGTTACTCGATTTGAACTTTGTTCTGGAGATAAAATCTCAATCGTCCAATCTGGAGCAATTAATACATCATCTACAGGTTCGCCGTCATCATCAAATTCAATTCGGTTCCAGCGAAGAACGGCAATATCAGGAACAACTGACCGTCCTCCAAATGTACACCGTAGTTCCGGAAAAGCATAGGCAATCCGCTGTTCCTCAACAACGTCATTGATTGTACCCGTCAACTTTCCCTGAACCCTGGAGTGGCGAGTTTTAGGCATTGGTTTCTGAATCACCTCACCATTGATATACTCTTTGGCAGGCTTGGTCTCTGGGAGTTTCAAAAACTCTTCTAAGGTGAGGGATTTAGAGGGTATTTGTACCATTGCGGCAGCCTCCAAGAGCAGAATCAGACAAGCTTTACCTTTTATTCTAGGTTTCCCATCAAGTCTAAAGTACCAGAGGAGCCAGAATAAGCGATCGCTCCCACAAATTCATGGAAAAATGCGATCGGAAACTATATCAGGAGGTAGAGCTTGGCGTTGCAGGATGGTCTACCTTAAGGTTCTACCCAGTTCTGGAGAAATTTTCTAGCCTGAACCTATAGCCCACTCGTGCATAGAAAAAAAATTTGTATGACAACCGACGTTTCTACTGACATCAACAAGAACAAAGGTATTAATGGATCGCTCTTGACGGGCGCTCTTTTGATTATTCTGGGGATAGTTGCGATCGCTGTACCGAATGTCTCGACAATTGTCGCTGAGACTTGGATTGCTTTGATCTTAGCGAGTGCGGGAGCGACCAAGGCGGTCTATGCCTTTCAAACTCGCGAGCAAGGAGGTTTCATTTGGAAACTCCTGTTGAGCGCCCTCTACATTGCTACAGGCGTGATGCTATTTTTCTACCCCTTAACAGGTGTCCTGACGCTGACTCTGTTGCTAGGTAGCTTTTTGCTGACCGAAGGTGTATTTAACCTGATCCTGGCATTCCGGGTGCGTCCGCAACAGAATTGGACATGGGTGCTGACAGACGGCATCATTACGCTGGTGTTGGGCGCAATGATTTGGTTCCAGTGGCCCTTCAATGCCCCTTGGTTAATTGGAACCCTGGTGGGTGCCAGCGTTCTGTCCACGGGAGTTTCTCGCGTGATGCTATCGCTAAATAAGCGTTCTGCCTTGAATGAGTCTAACCAAGCTGCTTAAGCCTAAAGCGCTGTGGTCTGGTGTAAGGTGGGTAATGTCTTAAGAAAATTGCCCGCAAGTTCCCTAGAAGCGATCGCATCCTGATGGCGATCGCTTTTATCTCAGGAAAAGTGCGATCGCGTCCTTAATTAAAATAATTACTCAAGCGAATCCTGATACAAAGTTTGCAATAAATTTTCTAACTTCTCTTCAGGACAGCACTCAATCAACGCTT
Organism: Trichocoleus sp. DQ-U1; assembly: GCF_039961925.1. Classification (NCBI taxonomy): domain Bacteria; kingdom Bacillati; phylum Cyanobacteriota; class Cyanophyceae; order Leptolyngbyales; family Trichocoleusaceae; genus Trichocoleus; species Trichocoleus sp. DQ-U1. Next base: position 100,373 of record NZ_JAMPKB010000010.1, read on the forward strand.
CAAAAACTTCTAACAATTTTGCAGCACTTTCTCCCAAAGTGGGACTCAATCCCCAAACATCTTGTACCCAATCTTTAGGACGTTCATCTTCAAAAATTAAGCGTTCTAGAAGTTGCTTTGATTCTGTCTTGGAGGTAGGCATCGGGTTTCGCTGATGGGTAAAAATATCATCAAAATCTCTCCATCATTAAACAGCATATAAGTGATTTGCTCGCCCGCATAGCATGAGCGGGCAGTACCAATCTACTGCTCAGATGATTTCAGTTTGTGCGCCGTTCTCAAAATTTGTCCAGCTAAGATAGCCGCACCGAAGCCATTATCAATATTCACTACGCCCACCCCTGCTGCACAAGAGTTTAGCATTGTCAGGAGTGGCGCAAGTCCGCCGAAACTCGCACCATAGCCGACACTGGTGGGAACTGCAATCACGGGACAATCAGCCAAACCAGCGACGACGCTGGGTAAAGCACCTTCCATCCCGGCAACGACGATTAGCACATTCGCCGATTCAATGACGTGACGGTTACTTAACAGGCGGTGGATACCCGCGACACCGACATCCCAGAGGCGCTGCACCCGGAAGCCACAGAGTTCTGCCGTAACCGCTGCTTCCTCAGCGACGGATAAGTCTGCTGTACCGGCACAGAGGATGCCAATGGTGCCCGAATACTGGGGTTCTAGGGTGGCAGGTGCAATGGCGCAGATTCGCGCCGAAGCGTAATATTGGAGACCTGCTACTTTTTCCTGCAACTGGGCATAGACTGCCGGTTCAATCCGCGTTGCCATAACGATAGGGTTGCGCGATCGCATCGCCTCCATAATCCCCGCAATCTGTTCGGGTGTCTTTCCTGGCCCCCAAATTACCTCTGGAAAACCCGTTCGCAAGGTGCGGTGATGGTCAATTTTGGCAAAATCGCCCACGGGTTCAAAGGCAAAATGCTTGAGTTTGTCTAACGCCGCTTCTGGGCTAACGTCACCAGCGGCAACCGCTGCTAATAAGGATTGCAAAGCTTCAGGTTGAGTCACGGCTTCAAATTAAGAATATAAAAATGCAAACAGAAGAATTGGCAATGTAAATTTTGCCTTTAATCGGTCACTTTCAGCTCATAAACATTCCAGAGGGCACCGCCCAGAGAAGAGTATTTGATCCCGGTAACGCGATCGCGCACGGCTGACATTGACAGCGGGTTGACTAGATAAATCATCGGCAAATATTCCTGCGTAATCCGTTGAGTTTGGGCATAGATTTCTTTACGCTTGACCTCATCTAATTCTTGAGCAGCTTTAATGTACAGACGCCCAATTTCCGCCTCCCAAGCAGCCACCTCTCGACCCTGAATCGGTTTTGACCCCGATACGGCATCCTGATTGAAGCTGTGTAACCCGCCATCGGGCAACCAGACATTTGCACCATTATGCGGTTCGATGCCACCAGTAAAGCCGAGCAAATAACATTCCCAATTTAGAGTGTTTGCGAGTTTATCTACAAGCGTGTTGAAGGCAATCGGGGTGAAATCTACTTGAATGCCAATTTGGCTCAAACTTTGCTTAATTTGCGCTCCCATTGACACGCGGGTTTGATTTTCAGCATTCGTTATTAATGTAAACTGCACGCGATTTCCATCCGCGTCTAACAACTGACCTTGGTTATTATATTTAAACCCTGCGTTTAATAGTAATTTCTTAGATTTTTCTGGATCATATTCGTAGACTTTCAGCCCTTCTGCCGGAGTTATGTAGTAAGGACTTTGTACAGAAATCGGTGAATTTTGCATTTCACCCAGACCGCGCAAAGTGTTGTTAATCATCGCTTGCCGATCGATGGCATAAGCAACCGCTTGCCTGAATGCTAGATTATTGAACCAGCGAGATTTAACGGGCTCGATCAAAGGGCGTCCGTTCCGGCGTCCTTTATTTAGATTAAAGGAAATAAAAGTCGTGCCGGATCGCGGTCCACCTGTATAAACTGTAAATTTTCCGCGCTTTTCTTCTTGCTTTAAAAGTGGAAAATCTTCTGGACGCAATCGTCCCCACCCGTCAGTCGTATCTAAACCACTAGAGCGGAACTGAAGCAGCTGAGTATCCATATTTTCCGTAATTTGCCACACGATCCGATCGATGTAAGGCAACTGATTGCCTTGTACATCTCGTCGCCAGTAATACGGGTTACGCCGAAATACGACCCGTTCGCTAGTGGTGTAACTTTCTATTTTATAAGGGCCATGAACAATTATTTCCGCTGGATTGGTATCCACTCCCCAGATAGACATCAACCTGGGTTTTCCCTCTGAGTTTTTCGACTTTACCGCGTCCTTAAGGGCGTGTTTTGGCAAAATCACGATCGCATCGTTTTTTGAGCCAGTTGTAGTTCGCAAAAAAGGAGCAAACGGTTCTGGCAGAATAAATTCAACCCGCCGTGCATCTAGCTTTCTGACTTGCGGAAAAGCACCAGATGTGCCAATTTTTAGGCTATCTCTGGCATCGGTAAGAATCTCTTTATTAAGAACCACATCTTCATACGTGAAGACAACATCATCCGCCGTCAGTGGCTGACCATCCGACCATTTCAATCCTTCTCGGAGAGTAAAAACGATTCGCCGTTTATCCTCTGATATTTCCCAAGATTCAGCTAATGCAGGCTCAATTTCACCCGTAACGCTATTTTCAGACGTTAATCCTTCGTAAGTGAATAGAAAAACATGGGGAAATTCTTGATTAAGTACCCAATTAAAAGTTTTGGGATCGCTTAATGTGGCTGTCACCAACTGGGATACTTTCTCAGTTGCCTGAGTTTTGAGTAAAGTTGGGTGACAGCCGAATAAAGCAAAAGGAAAAAGCAAAAAGCAAAAAGATAGAAAAAGAGGAAGCAGGAAATTAATCTTTCTTTTCCCTGCGCCCAATTGTTTTTTGCCTTGTTTACGGAATGTTTTTGTTTTCTGCGACTTTGAGTTCATAAAGATTCCAGAAGGCTCCACCAAGGGCAGAGAATTTAACGCCCTGAACGCGATCGCGCACTGCCTCCATTGAAAGCGGATTTACCAGATAAATAAAGGGTAAATTTTCCTGGGTAATGCGTTGGCTTTCGACATATATTTCTCGCCGCTTACTTTCATCAAGTTCGCTGGCACCTTTAATGTAAAGGTTTTCGATTGCCAATTCCCAGTCATCAACCTCCCAACCCTTCAGCGGAGGTTCTCCAGCTTGCGGTCCTAGGTTAAAAGTGTGTAAACCCCCTTTAGTTGTCCAAGTGTTTGCCCCGCCATTTGGCTCAATGCCGCCACCGCCAATTTTGCCAATATAGCTATCCCATTTCCGTTGGGTATAAACTTTTTCAATCAACGTATTGAAGTTAATCGCATTAAAGTCTACCTGAATCCCAACTGCGCCAAGGTCTTCTTTAATCTGAGCGCCGATAGCTTCCCGCAGCTTATTCCCTGAATTGGTCAGCATACTAAAACGAACTCGATTGCCATCTGCATCGAAAAGTTGACCCTGTGGGTTATATTTAAATCCAGCTTTTCGCAGCAATTCTTTCGCCTTTTCTGGATTATATTCGTAGACTTTGAGACCTTGCTCTGGGGATAAATAGTAAGGACTTTGCTTATAAATCGGTGAGTTTTGCGGTTCTCCCAGCCCTCGATAGAGATTGTTCAGCATTTTCTGACGGTCGATGGCGTGAGCAACCGCTTGGCGGAACTCAAGCTGATTGAACCAGCGAGACTTAATGGGGTCTACGAGAGGCTGATTTTGAGAATTTTTGGCTTTATTTAAATTGAAAACCAAAAAAGTCGTACTGAGTTCGGGGCCACCCGTGTAAATTTTAAATTTTCCCCGGTTTTCTTCTTGCTTAAGGAGAGAATAATATTCCGGCGCGATCCCCAGAGTATCTAAACCGCCAGAACGATATTGGATAAAAGATGTGTCGGTATTTTCGACAATTTGCCAGACAATGCGATCGATATATGGCTGTTGATTACCCTGAGTATCCTTGCGCCAGTAATAGGGATTTCGTCGAAATGTCACCCGCTCGCTAGTTTGATAGTTTTCTAGCTGATACATTCCATTGACAATAATTTTTTTGGGATCGGTGTCGATTCCCCAGCTAGACAGAAACTTGGGTTTTCCATCTGAATCTGTAGTGACAATGGATTCTCGCAGCGCATGAGCAGGTAAAATTGCAAGTCCGGTGTAGCGCAAAAACGGGGCGAAAGGTTCTGGAACTGTAAATTCAACCCGTCGTTCATCAAGTTTACGGACAGTAGGCAGCAGGCGATCTTTGCCAATCTTTAGAATGTCTCTAATATCAGTAGGAATTTTTTCGTTGAAATAGAGTTCATTGTAAGTAAAGATGACATCATCAACGGTCAGTGGTTGACCATCAGACCATTTCAAGCCCTCCCGCATGGTAAAAACAATTCGCTTTTTGTCTGGGGCGACTTCCCAAGATTCAGCTAAGGCGGGTTCAAGTTCACCATTGCCGTTTTCAGTAATTAACCCTTCGTAAATTAAGCTAAAAACGTTGGGTGATTCTTGACTTAGAACATAGTTAAAAGTTTTTGGATCTTGCAGAATACTGTCCACCAACTGCGGCACCTGAGCGGCTTTTGTATTAAATTGATTCAGGCTACAGCTATGGAGCGCGATCGCGCTTATCATCGCCAGTATGAGAGCTAACAAACGACCCCAGATTAGGGGAATAGTAGCAGAGAATTTCATAATTTTTGTCTGTAAGAGTATTAATTAAAACTTAGGGAGTCTGTAGCCAACCGAAGAAATCTTGTGTGCAAGTTAAATACTTAACCACACCAGCATTCTGCAAAGCCGCTTGTACTTGCAGCAGTTTAAATTCTTTGACATTGGCGCTGAGAAACACTTTCCTATCTGTGGGATGCAGGCGTGCATGATTAAGAATGCAGTGCAAAATCAAGTTATCCGTAGGGTCTTTTTCGATCAAACGTGTATCCAAGCTTTCCTGAAGCATATCGCCAGTTAATGGAATCATCTCTGCTTTGGTGTTGAGATGATCGAGGACTTGGAAGAGACGATTTTCGACATCATTTAGTAACGCCTCATTCTCAATTAGGGACTGTTCTAAATGGGAAAGGAGAGACTTGGCGTGGGATGAGGTGACATCTCGACGTAACTGGCTGATTTGATTATTCAGTTCATTCATGAAACGATTGCGGCGCTTTATTTCGTCCTCTAACGCTGAGAGAGATTCCATACAGCAAATACTTGGTATCGCTATCTGGACTGATGCGGTCGGATTCTGTAGCAAAGTATTCGCTTGGGAGTCGCGTCCTGTGGCAATGCTCATCAAGAAATTAGTCTCAACGTAAAGTATCACCAAGAAGCGCCACCTTCAAAGTAAGTCTCTGCATCTTCCAGCACCGGCAATAAACCGATAGCTGCCAATTCTTTTGATGCTGGCGGGGTTTCTGACTTCCAATGATAGGCTAAGTCTCGCACCCACGCTTGCACGAGCGTCGTCAAGTATCGCTCAAATATCCGTTTACTGCTAAATTCGCGGTCATAATGGCTAAGCACCGCAGCAGTCTTAAGTAGAATAACGGGTTCCGATAAATTAGCACCGTCCCATTGAAAAATTTCAATGTTTTCAAGATCAGCCAGCATAGCAAAGGGAATTTTCGGGTTCCCAATTTGCAGGTACGACTTGAGGTACTCGATCGCCCATTGTTTTTTGGCTTTACTCTTTTTAAGTTTAGTAGCTGCGACTTCAACGACTAAAACCGTTTGCCCTTTACAGTTGCGGGCAATAATATCAGGACGATATTGCAAAGTGCGATCGCCCTGAGCCAGTTCAAATCTTCCAGCTTCCATTGCCTTAATGCTCCCAGCGCGTTGAGAGTCTCTGTCTTATCCGCCTCTCGTTCATTCCTATCCTAGACATTTTCAACCTTTTGACTCGATAGCTTTGAGCCAAGTTAATCAGAAGCTACCAGTAAGGCTACAGCATAAGCTGCGATTCCCTCTTCGCGCCCAACTGAGTCTAACTTTTCATTTGTAGTGGCTTTGATGCCTACTTGATCGGGTTTTAATTCTAGGACATCGGATAAGCGATCGCGCATCTTCTCAATATGCGGCTTCAGTTTCGGACGTTCTGCCACTACTACTGAGTCAATATTCTCAATTTGCCAACCTCGTTCCCGAATTAGCTGATGCACCTGCTTGAGCAGTTCCAGACTATCAGCCCCTGCCCACTGGGGATCTGTCGGGGGAAAATAATGACCAATATCGCCTAAACTCAGGGCACCGAGCATCGCATCCATAATCGCATGAGTCAGCACATCGGCATCGCTGTGCCCCAGCAATCCTAATTCATGCTCAATCTTCACTCCTCCCAGAATTAAAGGACGCCCAGTAACTAAGCGGTGAATATCGTAACCGTTTCCGATGCGAATCTTAGCCATTTATCCGTTTTCAGCAAAATTTCAGCAAAAATACTTGGCTTGGCGACTCGAAGCCGCAGCTACACAAACGAAGTCCGCGCAACGCGAGACTATAAAATTATTTCGGCTTGAAGCCTGGGTCGGCAGGCTTTGTTTGTATAGCCCCAAACTTACAGTCTGAGGGCATCGAAGGACTTTTGCAAGCGGTAGGACTAAACGCTGCGACTATATCTGCGCCATATCCGTGTATTCAGTTAATAGCTCATCGTAGGTAAGGCTATCGGTTTCCGCTTGGGGACTCCATAGCAGTTCAAACACCATCAGGTAGTCAGGGGAGATGGACGCTACTTTCTCTAAAGCTGACTTCAAAGCTTCAGCGGTGCGAATTTCTTCAAATAACGGCTTGTCATCCGCTGTTCCGACGAGCAACGTGACCACAATATAAGCTGCTGGGCCATCATCCAAGTCAGGCATCGCGGGTTTTTGTTGTCTGACTCTACCACCCACATTTGTAAGGGTTTCCGCACTAAATTTGCTGCGTTCTTGTATAGAAACTTGGTTGAAAATTGCCTCGGCGTCCTCTCGACTTTTCACCGTCTGCGAAGTCGCTAATACATGAGTCCAATTTTCGGGCGATCGCAATAGTGCCAAAGCTGATTCTTGTAGCAGCTGCATCAACCCTTCAGAAGTGTCGGTATCCACATTCAGGCTCAGTTCCGTCAGCTGAGATTGAATACTTCGAGCTTGAGCCAGCAATGCCACCTGTATCTTGCTGACCGTAACCGTATCATTCTCTAGCTCTTGAGCCGCACTCCCACCCTTCTTCTTCAAAAAGATGAAATAAGCCCAAAGCCCAATACTCCCAACTGCCAACAACATCAATAAGAAAAGCCAAGGAAAGTCACTCGATGAGTTACTAGCGGTAGAAGAATAGCCAGAATTGGTTGGTACTTGAGCAGGAACAGAATTTGCAGTTCCCGGCGCAGTTTGAGGGTAGGTTGATTGATTCGCCGGAACGTTATTGGGATAATAATTCGGCGGAACGCTGTTGGGATAGGTATAGACGGGCGGCGGTGCAACGGGAACCGGCACGATGACAGTGCTTCCCGGTTGTCTATAGTAAGGTTCATTCCAAGACGAGTTCGGGCGCGTCGGTTGAGTTCTCACTGAGGACGGCGGGGGAGTGGTTCTTTGAAAAGAGCCGCCGCCTGCTCGCCCACCTGTACTGCCCCTACTGGACTGCGACGGTGTAGAGTTTCTGGGAGAGGAGCTACTACCGCTACTGGAGCGACTGGGGCTGGAACTAGAACGTGACGGTGAAGAGCGAAAAGAGCCGCCACCGCTTCGTCCACCACTACTTCTAGCCTCGGCTTCATTGCCAATCTTCAGCCCGGTTTCTTGATTGCCAATGGGCAGATGAATATTCACACTGTTGACTACCGTGAAACTCAGGACTGTAGCCCAAAGCAACTGAAGTTTTACGTTTCGTAGCATTTTCGCCGTTCCATTCTTCTCCTCTACGCTAGCTTTTCCTTGCCGCTATTGTCGAGGTGATAAGGTTGCAGTCAATCTGCGGATATCTTTACATTAATTCATTAAAAGAAGATTTTAGAATTAATTTAGGTTCGGAGTGCTAGATTAATGGCTAGATATCAGAATTCTGGGTGAGTGGACACTTACAATAAAGCGGAGATTATTATGTGAATAAAACCCGGCGGCAAAATTTTCAATGAGTCGAGAAAAAGCTCACGCTTAGGAAAAATAAATTATTTTTTAGTTTAGTTCATTAAAATCAAAGAATACTTAATAATCTATTAAATCTATACATCAAAAATAATTTTCACCTATTATCTTACCAATTCCTGAACTTTTTCGGATAATCGGATTAGAGTCAGTAAATATTAAAAAATAATTATGATTTTTAAAATAAAGCAACCTCGGAAAATTTTTATTTTCTCTATTCTTGGTTTGGGTCTAGCGGTAGGAGCTTACTACGGCTGGTTTTTTCTCAGAGACTACCAGACCTTGAGGCAGGTGCAAGCAGATCAAAAAAAGATTGCTGCCTATCGCCAAAAGACTCAAGCGATGCCTACAGATCCTCAAGCCTTTCTTAACCTTGGCAATGCCTACATGACATTCTGGGAAAGTTCAGGTAAAGGTATTCGGATCGCTAGCCAGTTACAACAACAATCTTTGGCATGGGAGTGGCTATTCACCAAACCGAAGATGCTCAGCGAAGCTGTATTAGCTTATAACAAAGCTCTGCAACTTGACCCAACGTTGGTTGATGCCCACTTTGGTCTGTGTTTTGCGTTAGTGGAACAAGGAGAAAGTGCAAAAGCGATCGCACCTTGTCGCAAAGCTGCCAAACAGCAACCTACAAAAGCTAAGAATCATCTATGGTTGGGGCTTGCTCTCACTTACGAACGTCAATGGGTCGCAGCAGAGGCAAGTTTTCGCAAAACGCTTGAACTAGAACCGAAGAATGACGATGCATACTACCACTTAGGTAACGCCTTGCTGGCACAAGAAAAAACAAATGAGGCAGTAGCAGCTTATCGCCAATCGATTGAGTTAGACCCAAAGGCCAACCTGACATACCTGCGTTTAGGCGATGCTTTGGCTATACAGAAAAAACCAGAAGAAGCGATTGCTGCCTACCAAAAGTCAATTCAGGTTGTACCTAATTACCATCCACCTTACGAAGGGCTGGGGTGGATACTGGCTGAACAAAACCGATTAGATGAGGCGAGCGCGGCTTACCGCAAAGCGATTGAACTCTATCCTTCCTATACAGATGCTTATCAAGGGTTGGGACAGGTTCTAGTTAAACAAAACAAATTAGATGAGGCAGTTGCTACTTACCGTAAAGGGATTGAATGGAAATCTAAAAAGAAAGATAAAAATGGTGACATCTATTGCCTTTTGGGAATAGCTTTGATGAAACAGAAAAAGTTACCGGAAGCGATCGCAGCTTTTAAGCAAGGTCTAAAACTCAGCCCTAACGATGCAGATGCGCGTCAGAGTCTGCAACAGGCAGAGAAACAATTAGCATCTACTCAAGGGAAAAATCAAGGTAAAAAACAACGATGATTCTTCAATCCATCATCTGCAACATTGAGAGATTTTGCTTGTGAACAAAACATCTATACATCCCTTAAGTGGAGCTGTCCTATCTGGTGGATTCTTGCTACTGGCTATAAGTCTGTGTCCTCAAACTCAAAAAGCTTCCGCCGATGTAACAGATGAGCAGATGTTTGTAACCAAAGCAACTCTGAATCTGGCGATCGCTCCTCAGTTTGATGATGTCTACCCATTTGCTGATGGGCTGGCTAAGGTTGAACAACAGGGCAAAAAGGGCTTTATCGACAAAACTGGTAAGTTCATCATTCCTCTCAAATTTAGGGTTGGACCTGACAATGGCGAAGGAGAGGAAGCACCTGATATTGTTGGCTCGTTTTCTCAGGGACTGGTAGATGTTCAACTGGGCGGTTTTACTGGCAAATGTGGCTATCTCAGTAAAACAGGTAAAGTTGCCATCCCGTTACAGTTTGAGCGTTGTAGTGGATTTTCCGAAGGGCTGGCAGCCGTCCGGCAGGGTGGCAAAACTGGCTACATTGACAAAACTGGCAAGTTTATTATTCCTCCTCAGTTTGATGCCCAGATTTTACCCGCTATGCCTTTTTCTGAGGGATTGGCAGAGGTTCAGCAGGGCAAGAAATGGGGCTTTATTAATAAAACTGGCAAGTTTATTGTTCCACCCAAATTTGAGGCGACAGTCGCATATTCTCAGGGTTTAGCAGCCGTCAGACAAGTCAAGAAATGTGGCTATATTGACAGTAAAGGTAAGGTTGCTATCCCACTCCAGTTTAATGACTGTACTCCTTTTTCTGAAGGATTAGCTGCTGTCCAAAAACAGGGAAAATGGGGCTATGTTGATAAAGCAGGAAAGATGATTATCTCTCCTCAGTTTGACCAAGCGATAAATTTCTCTGAAGGACTGGCAGCCATCAATCAGGCGGGTAAATGGGGTTACATCGATAAAACAGGGAAAATCCTTATTTCACCGCAGTTTGAAGAGACAGACCAATTTGTTCAGGGGCTGGCACCCGCTGCTCAGGGTGGTAAATGGGGTTTTATTGATAAAACTGGCAAGTTTATGATTACCCCTCAATTTGATGTAGCGACAAAGTTTTCTGAAGGTCTGGCAGCTGTTTATCACGACGGCAAATGGGGGTTTGTCGCCAATAATCTGCCCTTAAAATAAGCCACATTTGACAGAATAAATGACTTAAAGAGTGATTGAGCGTGACGATCGACAAATCTTTGGCATGGAAGAAACTTTTGTGGCAATGGTTAGTTGCCTGCGTCGTGGCTAAACTGCTGCAAATCATTGTGGACGGAGTTGCCGGAGCGGTTGCATCAGCGACAGGGGGAGGATTCACTGGGGGTAGCACTAGCCTTTTGTTGATCCTCATCGTGTTTAGACTGATCGGCGGTGCTTTAGGCGGAACTGCTCAATGGCTGGTTTTAAAGCAGTGGCTCCCATCTATTCGCTCCTGGGTGCTGGCAACCAGTTTGGGAAGTGCGATCGCCTTGGCGGTAATTAACGGGCTATGGGCAGTGACTCTTATGCCCCCAGCTTCCGGCTTGATAGGTGGCATGATGCCCACGATGTCTGTGCTGCCTCAGTTTTTGTTTGATGGCATCTACGGCATCTTGCTGGGGGTAGCACAGTGGCTGGTGCTGAGAACAAAAGTGCCGCAAGCAGGTTGGTGGGTGATAATCAGTGGTGCTGGCGCGATCGCAAGTAGTATCGGTATCGATGTGCTGCAAAGGTTTATCGGCCCGATGGGGATTGATGTCAGCCAGAGTGCTTGGAATCCATTCTTTTGGGCGATCGCATCTGTCAGCGTTGTGCTTTACGCTGCGATCTCAGGCGGGTTTCTGGTCTGGAGTTTGCGTCAGCGGTTCTAGCGAGTAGAAAAGGACTGCACAACACTCTGGACATTGTTTTCTAGCCCGTTACTGCTTAAGAACAAGCGATCGCCATTCAGAACAAATCGATAAATATGGCTTTCACGGAGTGTCGGGGTGTGCCAAAGCACCTGTCCGCTTGTGGCATCGAAGGCATTCACCCGACTATGGTTCTTTGCTGAACCATAGAAACCAAGAGCGCTGACACCTTCGATTTCCATATCAGCCGTGTAAATAATATTGTCTGCCAGAGCGATGGGTCTGGGTTCTTGCCGATCCTGGCGAGATAAGGTAAATTGCCGAAGCATAGCCCCAGTCTGCCAATCCAAAACGACAAATCGCGTACTCGTCTTGGCATCACCATCCCAGATGAAGACTTCGCGATCGCTCGCTAGCTTGGCTTCACCGCCCCGCATCGTATGAGTCCAGCGTTCCTTGCCCGTTTTTAAATCGAGTGCCTTGACCCAACCGGGTTCCTTTCCTGCACGGTCTTTGCTATACACTGCCGGATATACAGTGTCTCCTAAAACTGTGACATCCGTTAGCTCGGCTGAGGTGTTCCAAGTCCAGAGGACTTTTCCGGTAGCGGCATCCAATCCGGTGAGTTGGTATCCTCTTTGCGGTGTACTGGGATTAACTAAGATGGGCAAAAACACTACCCCATTTTGAACCACAGGCGATTTGGAGTCCACACTCTCAAAGGTAGAAACCATACTGTCTTTGGGGGTGACAAACTTCCAGAGCAGTTTATCTGGAGTACGGGCAGAAATTTCGTTGCGATCGCTCTCTACTCCCTGTTTGACATAACTGTTGAGAATGAAGGCTCCCTGAAATACTCCAATTGCTCCCGCAAAGTCTGAATTGTCAAGTGGCAATACTGCTTTTGTCTTGCCTGTGTTGGCATCAAGCGTCACCAGGTTTTTGGGATCGTCAACTAGTGGCAGTAGCCCGAAATCGCTGGCATAGATAGTATTACCCTCTATAGCAAACACCCTGCCAATCGGCTGCTGACTGAGCCATTGCACCTTCCCGGTTGCCGGATCGAGTGATTGAAGTGCTGAGGGCTTTGTATTCCCCGTTGGCACCAGCAATCGGTTCTCTGTTGCGATTGGTGCCGTACTAGCGTGTAGGTTTACTGACCACACAGGCTGACGAGTCGATGCCGCACTAATGGCAGAAGCGATCGCGTGGTAGCCCAGCACCAGCACTACACCTACCAGTACATATTTGAAAAGCTTTTTTAACACCGGGACGACTCCACTTCAACCTGAGAAAATCATAATTTGGAACAAACTAAACCCGGCTGATTTTCTCCATAATTTAAGCTTTTTAGCCTGCAAGCAGTCAGTTGTAAAACTTGAGATTAAGCGATCGCTACCAGGTCACGGTACTCGCTCAAAAGTTCCTCTTGAGTAAGTGCATCAGTTTCTACCTGAGGACTCCAGAGTAGTTCAAACACCATTAGATAGTCGAGGCTGATGGCTGTAACTTTCTCTAAAGCAAGCTTTACAGTATGTGCAGAATTGAGGTTTTCAAATAACGGCTGATCGTCAGCCGTGCCGATTAGCAATGTTACGACGATGTATGCAGGTTGTTCTTCATCTGGATCGAGTTCAACTTGTTGCTGGGTAACTTTGCCATCTACGTTAGAGAGGGTTTCAGCCGTAAATTTGCTACGTTCTTGTAACGAAAGTTTGTTGAAGACTGTTTCAGCTTCCTCCCGACTAGAAACTGTCTGTGAACTCCCCAACAGATGAGTCCAGCATTCGGAATTTTCTAGCAGTGCTTGCACAGATGCTTGTAGTAGCTGCATCAACCCTTCCTGGGTTTGAGTATTAGCCGTAAGACTTAATTCAGACAATTTTGATTGAATCGTACCAGCTTGGGCTGTTAGCGCTATCTGTAGTGTGCTAACGGTGACGATATCATTTTCAAGCTCATTCTGATTCATGGTTTTTGGTTTTTGGTTAGAACTGGAATCTTGCAACCAAGCAGCAAATAAATCGGGACGGCGATCGCGCGTTCTCTCGATTTGTCTGTCTCGCCGCCAGCGTTCAATCTCCGCATGATTCCCCGATAGTAAAACATCCGGCACCTTCCACCCGCGAAAGTCAGCAGGACGGGTGTATTGAGGATAATCTAACAACCCCGCCTCGAAACTTTCTGCTTTTAAAGACTCTTTTTTCCCCACCGTTCCCGGTAATAGGCGGATGGTGCCGTTGAGCAGTGCCAGCGCCGGGATTTCTCCACAAGTCAAGACAAAATCCCCTAAAGATACCTCCCGTGTCACCAAATTCAGCACCCGCTCATCGACACCTTCATAATGACCGCAAATAATTACTAATTGGTCATAATTGGCTGCCAATTCTCGAAACAGCGGTTGCTTCATCGGTTCTCCCTGCGGCGTCATCAGGATCGTCTCACGTCTGGCTAGAACTGGCAGTGACTCCACAGCACCAAATATCGGCTCTGGCTTCATCAACATCCCTACTCCGCCGCCGTAAGGCTCATCATCCACGCGGCGGTGTTTATCGGTGGCAAAGTTACGGGGATCGATCAGATGCACAGAAGCAATCTGTTTGGCTAAAGCTTTCCCTAACAGTCCCGAACTCAGAGGAGAGGAGAAAAAATCTGGAAAAAGAGTAACAATATCAAATCGCACAGCAGAAGTCGGTGATAGTTAAGTAGTAGGTTGATTTTACCCATTCCCTACGAATTCCTACCGATTACCCACTACCCGGTATCCCTAATCGCAAGATAATGTTAAATATTTTATAAAAAAAGTTGACTCGATCTGGCATTATGCATATAGGATTAAGCCCAAAAGCGACAAGCTATGGGCGATCTGTAACGTTTGTTACTCAACAACCTAGAAAAACAATTAAATTGTTTGGTGATGTTGATGGAACGCCTGCCAGAAAGATTGATAAGGAAATTGAGACGATTGACAAGCGTGAAAAGAGAGATTGTCCTGGTGAGCAAGGGGGTTAGAGGGAGTTGAGCAAGAACCATGCATCAGGATAAATTGGCATTCCTATCAACTGGCAGAACGATAGTATTCGATATCACCCTATGCTCAAGAGCAACATGATGCTGCAGTTAGAACCTCAATCCTTAGTACAGAGGATGCCCCAATCAACGAAAACCGCCATCATGGTGATCGGCGGTGCGGAAGACAAAGTTCACGGACGAGAGATATTACAAACCTTTTTTAATCGTGCTGGCTCGACTGATGCCTGCATTGCGATTATTCCGTCAGCATCCAGAGAACCTGCGGTGATTGGCGATCGCTACCTCACCATCTTTCAAGAAATGGGTGCGAAAGTAGTGAAAGTGTTAGATATCCGCGAACGGGAGCAGAGTTACGATCCCTTGATGCAGGAGTACATTGAAGAGTGTACAGGGGTTTTCATGACTGGAGGCGATCAACTGCGACTCTGTGGACTGCTTGGCGAGACGCCATTTATGGAAAGAGTCCGATACCGCGCGCAACTGGGAGAGATTACGCTGGCAGGAACCAGTGCAGGAGCGGCGGTGATGGGACATCATATGATTGCGGGAGGCGGTAGCGGCGAGTCTCCCAATCGTTCCCTAGTCGATATGACGCTAGGGTTAGGGATTTTACCGGATGTGATCGTAGATCAACAC
Organism: Trichocoleus sp. DQ-U1; assembly: GCF_039961925.1. NCBI lineage: Bacteria > Bacillati > Cyanobacteriota > Cyanophyceae > Leptolyngbyales > Trichocoleusaceae > Trichocoleus > Trichocoleus sp. DQ-U1. The sequence goes on from NZ_JAMPKB010000010.1 coordinate 115,408, forward strand.
TTTCACAATCGCAATCGCATGGCGCGTCTGATTAGTGCGATTTCGGCTCATCCAGACAAATTAGGGATTGGGATTGACGAAGATACTTGCGCCTTAGTGGAAGCGGATGGTCTTTTACAGGTAGTCGGCAAAGGCACCGTGTCTATCGTCGATCCTGGGGAGATATCTCACACGAATCAATCTTTAGTGGGAGCAACCGATCCGATTAGTATTTTCAATCTACGGTTGCATATTCTTAGTTATGGCGATCGCTACCATTTACACCAGCGAGTCATCCTGCTACCCGATGGCTGATGAGTGAATATTACTAGCGGTACTTCAATTCCAAATTTAAAACTTGTCATGATTGCCTTTTTGGCAAAAAACTGTTCGTGGAGAACAGTCTAGTGACTTTTTAAAGCTGGAAACTAGGGAATTGCTTAAAGTAGCAGCGGATTCAGTAAGGGCGAAGCCTTTCTGGCAAAGTTTTCTCTTAAAAGCAGCAGATGTGAAATCGCTTGCATCTTCGTCCCTACCCGCGATTCGACAGCCCACATCCTCTGAATCACCCGCAAAAGTAGCCATGAGAATTTTAAAAATCCAGACATTACGGGGTCCCAACTACTGGAGTATTCGACGGCAAAAATTGGTCGTCATGCGCCTAGATTTAGAAGAACTTGCAGAAAAGCCATCCAATCAGATTCCTGGCTTCTACGAGGGATTAATCCAGGTGCTGCCAAGTCTGGAAGAACACTTCTGTTCCCCTGGCTGTCGAGGTGGTTTCTTGAGCCGAGTCAAAGAAGGCACGATGATGGGACACATCATCGAACACGTTGCCCTAGAACTCCAGGAACTCGCTGGGATGCCATCTGGCTTTGGTCGTACCCGCGAAACAGCCACCCCAGGCATTTACCAGGTGGTCATTGAGTACCACGATGAACAAGCCGGTCGCTATGCCGCCAGAGCCGCCGTGCGCCTTTGTCAGAGTATTGTAGACACCGGCACCTACTCCGCTCAGGAGTTAGCACAGGATCTCAAAGACCTGAGGGATTTCGCACGGGCTGCTGCCCTCGGTCCCAGCACCGAAACCATTGTCAAAGAAGCCGAAGCGCGGGGAATTCCCTGGATGCCTTTAAGCGTTCGCGCCATGATTCAGATAGGGTATGGCGTCTACCAGAAGCGGATGCAGGCGACTTTGAGCAACCACTCTAGCATTTTGGGTGTCGAACTTGCCTCCGACAAAGAAGGCACCAAAAAAATGTTGCGCCAAGCCGGGGTGCCGGTTCCGCGCGGCACGGTAATTCACTACCTGGACGAACTTGAAGACGCCATTCAAGAGGTGGGGGGATACCCAATCGTCCTCAAGCCCCTCGACGGCAACCACGGACGGGGCATTACTATCAATATCACCGACTTCCAACAAGCAGAAGAAGCCTATGATGCTGCCAAGAGTGCTTCTAAAACTCGCTCGGTGATTGTTGAACGCTACTATACTGGAAGCGACCACCGAGTATTGGTGGTCAACGGCAAATTGGTGGCAGTTGCGGAACGAGTCCCCGCCCATGTGGTAGGAGATGGCACATCCAGCATCGAGCAATTGATTGAGCTAACCAATAGCGATCCCCATCGGGGTGAAGGGCACGATAACATCCTCACCAAAATTGAAGTAGATCGCACCACCTTCACGCTGTTGCAACGGCAGGGGTATACCCTGGAGACCGTGCTACCTGCCGGAGAGATTTGTTATCTGCGGGCAACCGCCAACCTCAGCACTGGCGGGATTGCTGTTGACCGGACTGACGAGATCCATCCCGAAAATATCTGGCTTTGCGAACGAGTCGCCAAGATTATCGGGTTGGATATTGCTGGAATTGATGTGGTGACATCCGATATCAGCAAACCCTTGCGAGAAATGGATGGGGTGATTGTTGAGGTGAATGCCGCCCCTGGATTCCGGATGCACGTTTGTCCCAGCCAGGGTTTGCCGCGAAATGTGGCTGCCCCAGTGCTAGATATGCTCTTTCCGCCTGGAGCGCCCACTCGCGTTCCCATCATTTCCATTACTGGCACCAACGGTAAAACAACAACGACTCGTCTAATTGCCCACATCTTCAAGCAGACGGGGAAAACGATTGGCTACACTACCACCGATGGCACTTACATTGGGGATTATATGGTGGAACCGGGGGATAACACCGGCCCTCAAAGTGCCCAGCTGATTCTTTCAGATCCCACAGTAGAAGTAGCGGTGCTAGAAACGGCGCGGGGAGGGATTCTCCGCTCTGGTTTAGCCTTCAGTGCTTCTGATGTGGGTGTCGTCTTAAACGTGGCTGCCGACCACCTGGGAATTGGCGATATTGAAACGATCGAAGATATGGCTCATCTCAAGAGCGTCGTGGTGGAATCGGTGATGCCAGAAGGCTATGCCGTCCTGAACGCCGACGATCCCTTGGTAGCAGCGATGGCGCGGCGGGTGCAAGGACAAGTAGCTTATTTCACCATGAATCCAGAAAATGAGCTGGTGCGAGAACATACCCGTCGGGGCGGTTTGGCAGCGGCTTATGAAAATGGCTATTTGTCGATTTTGAAGGGAGATTGGGTACTACGGATTGAACAAGCGGTGAATGTGCCGCTGACGATGGGGGCACGGGCACCTTTTCAGATTGCCAACGCGCTAGCGGCGAGTTTGGCGGCTTTTGCGGAAGGGGTGAAGATTGAGGAAATTCGTCAGGGCTTAAATACGTTCCGTGCTTCAACTGCTCAGACACCAGGACGGATGAATATGTTCGAGATGGGCAAATATAATGCTCTGATCGATTATGCTCACAATGCAGCCAGCTATGAGGCGTTAGGTGGTTTTGTCCGCAACTGGCCTGGTGAGAGAATTGGTGTGGTGGGTGGCCCTGGCGATCGCCGCGACGAAGATTTCATCACGCTGGGCATACTCTCGGCTAATATGTTTGACCGCATCATCATCAAGGAAGATGATGATACGCGGGGGCGACCTCGCGGTGAGGCAGCTGCCTTAATCTCTCAGGGAATTCAGCAAGAAAAGCCAGATTCCCGCTATGAAACCATTCTGGATGAGACGACCGCCATAAATACGGCGCTGGGGCAAGCACCAGAAGGCAGTTTGGTGGTCATTTTGCCAGAAAGCGTCACCCGTGCGATTAGCTTAATTGAGGCGCGTCGCCCTCAAGGGGAAAACGGACATCAGCCGGTTGCACCGTCGATAGAAAATCAAAATAGCTTGAAGGCGTCTGTAGCACAAACCCTTTAAACGCTCATCAGTTATGTATTTGTAGGGACACGGCAATGCCGTGTCCCTACCCGTTATTTGAGGTCTTGATTTTCATCTGATGGTTCCTCGTCCACGCCCCTTACTCCGTCCTTGAAGCCGCGTAAAGTCTTACCCAGCGAACTTCCCAGTTCGGGAATCTTCTTGGGACCGAAAATTAAAATCGCTGCGATCGCGATTACTCCCACTTCAGGCCATCCTAAACCAAACATACCCGTTTCCTGCGAACTATCCACAATCAACTATAGGAGACTATCGAGCGGCTGGAGGAAGATAATCTCTTGTAATGGGTATTTCCAACCATTCGCTAAGTTCTTGGGTTAACCATTCGAGTTCCGCTTCGTGTATGCCGCCACTCTCAGCGTTAAGTTCATACTGCCTTAATCCTGCCTCAATAATGATTTTGCCTGGAACATCAACCCGGTTTCCTTCTGAGTCTTTTTTATGGTGTTTCGGGATGTATACCAGCCTGTTAATATCCTGTCTCAATGCTGGACGAGGACGATGGAATTTAAATCCAAATATTTCCCATGTCAGTGAAATTTGCTTTTGATTGCTATAAAGCTGCGATCGTCCAAATAACGCGAAGAGAATCTGCCAGCTCATACTCACGCCAGCAAACCAAAAGGGTAGTGAAAACAACACCATAAACAAGTTGAAGCCGAGCGGTGCAAATAGGACAGAGCTTGTCCACACGAAGATGAATGAATTCCAAGCGATCGCAAAAAAGCACAACCCTATCGTAGAAGCAGTAAGTCCCTTCGGAGGGATACTAATTTTAATAAAATCTGCATTTTTAGTCAGTGAAATTTTGCTACCAGTTGGTTTCTTGACAACTAGAGGAAAGCTATCTGCTGTTGGATGTTCTTGTTTTAATGCTTGTAGTGCTTCACTAGCAGAAGCCAAGCGTCGATTTAAGCTGGGATGTGTCATCCGCTTTAACCAATTGATTAAAACAGGACTGAGATTGGCAGTTTTTTCAAATTTAATTTGCAGGTTATCTGTTTGAGGTAAATCAGCAGGATGTTGACCTGTTGCCAGATAAATTAAAGTTGCGCCTAGACTGTAAATATCGGATGCGGGAACTGCACGTCCGCCAAATTGTTCTGGCGGCATATAACCATAAGTTCCTACAACTGTAATTGTCCCGCCTTCCCTGGCGGCGAGAGTCTGCACCGCCCCAAAATCAACTAAATAAACTCCGCCAACATTATTACCAGAACGGCTGGTTAATAAAATATTGCTGGGTTTAATATCTCGGTGGATAACTGGAGGTTGACGACTATGCAAATAGTTGAGAATTTCGAGAATTGCAGTGCTAATTTGCTTGATATCTGCTTCGCTGAAAGTTCGTCCTCCTTTGAGATATTCCTCTAGAGATTTCCCTTCCACGTAGGTTTGGACGAGGGCAAATCCTTTGTAGTTCGGTGAATTTAGCTCAAAATAATCCAGGTAGCGCGGAATCGCCGGATGTGTCAAAGATTTTAAAGTTTCCGCTTCCCGTTCAAATAACTTAAGCTCCTCCCACTCAAAATCACTGCCAAAAGTCAATAGTTTGATGATTACTAATTGTTGCGTTGTTTGGTCACGCGCTAGGAGTGTGCGTCTTCCAGCGCGTTTTCCAAGCTGTTGTTCGATTTGGTAGCGATCGCCAAAGACTTCACCCTTCATACTTATCGCCTGCCCCTAGCTATTAGCTGTTGTTATAACTCTGGGTTATCGCGGGTGGCAAGCTGATATCCTTAACCTACCTGCCTTTATTACTGGATTCTTGTACGCTAAAGAAAACAAATTTTAAAAAAATGCTCGAAACTTCTAAGCCTTCCCTACGCGAACAACAACACCCTCTGATTCGCAATTTAGCGGACACTATCGAGGCAGTTTGGCACCGCCATCTCGACCTTTCTCCCTACCACCTGCCAGAAGAGTTGGGGTATGTGGAAGGGCGATTAGAGGGGGAAAAGCTAACGATTGAAAATCGCTGCTACCAGTCGCCGCAGTTCCGCAAAATGCACCTGGAATTGGCAAAAGTCGGCACAATGCTGGATATTTTGCATTGCGTGATGTTTCCGCGTCCAGAATACGCGCTGCCAATGTTTGGCTGCGATTTAGTCGGGGGACGGGGACAGATTAGTGCCGCGATCTCAGATCTTTCTCCTACAAGCAGCGACCGCACCTTACCGGCAAACTATACCGCTGAACTTCAGGCGCTACCAGCCCTTCAATTTTCCCAACCGCGCGAACTACCCGCTTGGGGCGCAATCTTTTCAGAATTCTGCATCTTTATTCGACCCAGTAATCCAGAGGAAGAAACCCAGTTTCTCTCTCGCGTCGAGGCGTTTTTAGACATTCATTGTGTTAATGCCAAAGCCGCCAAACCCGTTTCTGCCGAACAGCAAGCTGAAATTTTGCAGGGTCAACGCAACTACTGCACCCAACAGCAGCAAAACGACAAAACCCGTCGAGTGCTAGAAAAAGCTTTTGGCGAGGAGTGGGCAGAACATTATATGACGACAGTTCTGTTTGACTTACCGAGTGCTTAATCTGCTAGTAAGATTCCCTCGCCAGATTGATGCCTACCTCTTAAGATTAATTAATAAAAATAATTTCCTTAGAGGCTATGGCACAGGAATCTGGCTCCAAGAATCAACCATTCGTAAAACCTGTAGGGCGGTGGGCGATCGCGGTTGTCGTGGCTGGTGCTTTAGCAACCAGCGGTGTTACCGTTTACAACCTCTATGCCTTGCGAGAGGCTGCTCAGCAGCCGGTGCCAGCAGTAGAGCCGAGTACGCCTCCTAAGCTTGCTGTGACTGCCTTGGGGCGTCTGGAACCGCAAGGGGAAGTGATCAAACTCTCTGCTCCTATGTCGGTTCAGGGCGCTGCTCGCGTGGATCAACTTTTGGTCGGTGAGGGAGATAAGGTCACAAAAGGTCAAGTGGTGGCAATTCTCGACAATCGCGATCGCTTACAAGCAGCTTTGGACAAGGCAAAACAACAAGTCAAAGTCGCCCAAGCCGATCTCAATAAAGTTAAGGCTGGAGCGCAAACCGGGGAAATTACCGCTCAGAAGGCAGCGATCGCTCGTACTCAAGAGGAGTTACGCGGGAGAATTGCCACTCAACAGGCGACGGTAGCTCGCTTAGAAGCCGAACTGCAAGGGGAAAAAAATGCGTCTGTTGCCAAGATTGCCCGCCTGACTGCCCAGATGGATAATGCGAAAAAGGAGTTTGAGCGCTATGAGCAGCTATATCAACAAGGTGCAGTTGGAGCTTCTCTCTTTGACACCAAGCGCTTAGAAGTAGAAACGGCACTTCGGCAACTCAACGAAACTCAAGCCACTGCTAACCAGAAAGTAGCCACCCTGGAACAGCAAATTAACGAAGCCAAAGCCACTGCTAAAGAGACAATCGCCACTCTAAAACAGCAAATCAACGAAGCGAAAGCAACGTTAGAAAAAATTGCGGAAATTCGTCCCGTCGATGTCCAAGCAGCGCAAGCCGAAATTGAGAACGCGATCGCATCCGTCAAACAAGCGCAAGCCGACTTGGAATCAGCCTATGTCCGCGTACCCGTTGCTGGTCAAGTTTTGAAAGTTCATACCCGTCCTGGAGAAACCATTGGTAATAATGGAATCGTCGAAATTGGGCAAACCGATTTGATGGTTGCTGTCGCAGAAATCTATGAAAGTGATATCGGAAAAGTGCGGTTAGGGCAGCAAGCGACGATTAACAGCGAGGGCAATGCTTTTGCCGATGAACTCAAAGGAACGGTCAATCAAATTGGCTTGCAAATTGGGAAAAAAGATATTTTAAATACCGATCCAGCCGCAGATGTAGATGCCAGAGTGGTGGAAGTAAAAATTCGCCTAAATGCAGAGTCCAGCCGCCGCGTTGCCGGTTTAACTAACTCTAAAGTCACCGTCAAAATTCATATTTAGCTATCTTTACTAATGGTTTTTGAACAATTAGCCATTAGCCCCTTGCCAACAAGTTTTGTAGAATCATGCCAAAAATTCCTCTAGCCTGGTTACAGCTTACCCGTGAAAAAATGCGGCTGCTGGTGGCACTTGCCGGTATTGGTTTTGCTGACATTTTGATGTTTGTGCAGTTAGGGTTTCGCGATGCCCTTTTTCAAAGCTCCGTAAGCTTGCATGAAAATATGCAGGGGGACGTTTTTTTGGTCAGTTCCCAGTCCACGGCTTTGATTGCCATGAAAAGTTTCCCACAGCGGCGACTGTATCAAGCTCTCAGCTTTGACGGAGTAGAATCGGTCAGTCCAGTATATCTTGGCTTTGGCTTGTGGAAAAATCCAGAAAATCGCCGCACTCGCCAATTGATGGTAATTGGATTTAATCCCGCAGCAGAAATTCTAAATTTACCCGAAGTTAAAAATAACCGAGATAAAATTAAACTTCCAGATGTTGTTTTATTTGATGAAGCGTCTCGTCCAGAATTTGGGGCAGTTGGTGATTGGTTTAAGCAGGGAAAAACTGTTGAAACAGAAGTAGAAAGCCGTCGCGTCAAAGTACAAGGCTTATTCACGCTAGGCGCATCATTTGGAGCCGATGGTAATCTGATAACGAGCGATTTGAACTTTTTTCGGATGTTCCCTAGACGACAGAGAGGATTGATTGATATTGGAGTGGTTAATTTAGAAGCCGGTGCGGATGTAAGTCAAGTTATTCAAAATATGAAGGAGTCCTTTAATTTAAAGAAGAATGATGCGAAATGCCAAGACTTAAAAAATATGGATAAAGACTGTACAGATGTACAAATTTTGTCCCATGAAGAATTTATTGAGTTTGAAAAGACATATTGGCAAACCAGTACATCAATTGGATTCATTTTTGGTTTAGGAACCTTAATGGGATTTGTTGTTGGTACAGTTATTGTCTACCAAATCCTATACACTGATGTTGCCGATCATCTAGCTGAATATGCTACGTTAAAAGCGATAGGCTATACGGATTTATACTTACTAATTGTTGTTTTTCAAGAAGCTTTAATTTTATCAGTTTTAGGTTATATTCCTGGCTTTTCGTTAGCGTCAGGGCTTTATATTTTTATAAAAGGCGGTACAAATTTGCCGATTGCAATGACTGTTGTTCGAGCAACCGTAGTGTTGCTTTTAACTATTTTTATGTGCTTGATTTCAGGTGCGATCGCAGTCCGTAAGCTCCGAGCTGCCGACCCCGCTGATATTTTTTAAATGGTATTTTTTAACATAGCTAGTTGCTAATTTTAATGAAATTGAAAAATTATGCTGCAAGAACCGATTGTTGCAATTAAAAATCTCAATTATTACTTTGGCAAAGGTTCGCTCAGAAAACAGATTTTATTTGATATAAATCTGGAAATGCAACCGGGAGAAATTACAATCATGACTGGGCCATCAGGGTCAGGAAAAACTACATTATTGACTTTAATGGGCAGTTTAAGGTCTCCTCAAGAAGGTAGCCTGAAAGTATTAGGACAAGAACTAATTGGAGCTTCTAAAAGCCAAATGGTGCAGGTACGGCGGCACATAGGCTATATTTTTCAAGCTCACAATTTGCTGAAGTGCCTAACAGCGCGACAGAATGTACAAATGTCGGTGGAACTGCATCGGGATATTCCGTCACAGGAAGCTGCAACCAGGTCAGCCGCGATGTTGGAAGCGGTGGGGTTAGGCGATCGCATAAATTACTACCCGGAAAATCTTTCTGGGGGACAAAAACAACGGGTAGCGATCGCGCGTGCTTTAGTGAGTCATCCTAAATTAGTATTAGCTGACGAACCCACTGCTGCTTTAGATAGTAAATCCGGGCGCGATGTTGTCGAGCTGATGCAGCGATTAGCAAAGGAACAAGAATGTACGATTTTGATGGTAACTCACGATAATCGTATTTTAGATGTTGCTGACCGAATTATTCACATGGAAGATGGGCGACTAGTCCGCGATACAGTTATTTCCGAAAAAACGCCTGCTTAAGTCAGATTTCTGAGTGAAAAATCCGATTGAAGTGGGTTGATTTCTCTTTATACACTACATAGTTTTTGGCGAATGGCTCATTCTACAAAAGGCAATCTTTTCATTTTCCATTTACACTTCAAGAAAGCCTTTTGTTTAGAGATGATTGTAACTAAGCTCATATCTTGCATCAAGCTCTCAGAATAGAATTCTGGGACGATTGCATTCCAAATCTAAAAGCGCGGACTAACCGAAAACAAGGGTTTTGTAACCTGCTCTCGGCAGGTTTCGTTTGCGTGCTTCCTATCGCTGTGCGGTTTCAACTGCCCGGAGCAAGATGTCACTAAAGAATAACTAAGCAGAATCCACCCTGGTTGCTGATGGAAAAGAACTTATTTCTCAACATCCTAGCGCTTCGTGCGAATAGTGACATTGCCACCTTCACTTAATTGTTCTAGGACCAATAAAGGTGTCGGTTTGGCTTTTTGATCCCATTGTAGTTTTGCAAGACGACCCTGAATTGTGGGTTGCCAAGTATCGTGGTCTTCCGCTGGACTGAGGAATGTTTCAATACAATCAATAATTTGGCTAATCGTAGCAGAAGTCGCTTGGGTAGGTAATTTCATTAACTTGATTTGAATGCGGAAAAGCACCCGCTTAGACCGCTTTGTCCCCTCTCCCGTCTCATAAATGACATCAAAAATCTCATCAACTTGGCGTCCCGCTGTACTGGCAATGCCCACCGATGCTTGCGATGCTTGGGTAGGACGCAGGGCAATAGTGATTAAGTCTTTTACTCTGACTTTAATTTGATTAACAATGGCAAAGTGAAATACCTCTTCATCCATTCGCATTCTGAGGTAATCCAGGTTGAATTCGCGTGAGTTAACCAAGTCAGGATTGCTTTCCATTCTATGAATAGAGTCAAGCGCCAACTTTAACTTTTTCTGGAGGTCTTTGACTTTAAAATCCTGGATCTTGGCTTTCTTTGCCATCTCATCCTTTTTAAGCTTGACAAATACTGCCCCAGCAATGAGAAGTAACAGCAGTCCTCCGGAAGTGTACATCCAGATGGGCGCGGGTTGAGCGTTGGCGGCTGCGGCTGCTGGTTGGGCGGTTTGAGTTTTTTTGGCAGGGGCTTTAGGTTGAGCCTTCTTGGCAGGGGTTTGAGCCAATCGCAAATCTACAATAAGGAACGGAGTGGACATAGTCGCTAGCCTAAAAAAAATTCATGTCTATTTTCAGGATGCCCAAAAAAGCAGAAATTACAAAGTAAAAAGTATGAAAGATAAATAATCAAGTGTGAAATTCTGTCAAATCCTTTTTCGGAAAGCGGCTCGACTCTTAGTTTAGACCCAAATCACACTTCATTAGAGCTGACTTTAACGTGCTGTTAGCGCAACGGCGCGATCGCACGGACTAGGCGAAACTACAGAGACTTTCATCGTTGGTTGTGAACTAGACCTCCTGCATGAATCAGTGAGTATGTGCCAGTTCGTAGTTCAACAGTCCCGCAATCAAGTTGAAGCGTAAGCCAAACCGCTTTCTACGATTGCGATAGCGTCCCGAAAA
>NZ_JAMPKB010000011.1:0-117590 GCF_039961925.1 Trichocoleus sp. DQ-U1
TTTCTTGTTCGTATGCTTTGACTACTTTTTCTCGAAAGTCGATGGAGTAAGGTTTCATTCTACCTGTTCATGCACTGACCTCAATGTACTCTATATACCTGCAATCTGCTGTAAAGAGTGCGCTCGCTCAATCTTTGACGTGTTTCGCTACATTCCTATTTGGTTTAAAGGACATTGAATTACTAGCCGAAACCTCGTTTGCGCTTGTGGTTTTTAGGCTTTCTCTCAATAGAGGCGATACTTCCATTTTCATTTTTCACCCATTGTAGTTTTTCCATCCATTCAATGTCGGGTTCTAATGCTATCTCAGATGAAGTTGGGAACATCCCGGTCAATTCTTTGGAACCATAAGTTACTGCTATCTCTTCTGCGGCTAGCACAGACTGGTACAAGTGTAAAAGAAGATTTGATAATAAAGCATAGAGAGCGGACGGCGTTTTAGGAACCTTATGGTATGCAGGAAATATAGGAGCAAATATATCTTCCCTCATAAATAGAGCTGGTTTTATACAACCATCAGAATTTACAAACTGCCAAGTCACTGCACCATGCCCTAAAATACACAAACATCTAACAACTTCGAGTCTTTTTAATTTTTTATTGATATCGAAGAACCTCTCGACAATTTTGTTCATTTCAATTTCTTCTTTAAGAGATGTTGCAATAATCGCTGAGTAGAGAGGATTTTTTAATCCGTGAAAGCAGCCGTCAAGGTCATAATTTTCTACTAAACGATTAGCATTTGTCTTTGGTCGATCAAGTCTATTACAGACTACAAGCTTCTCCATCGCTTCATCAAGCACTTTATAGTCAATAGACTGTTTGACTTCGCAAATAGCGTAAACGCCCTCGATAGGAAAATGAACTCTTCTTGACTCTGGTGTTGCCCCTGCTTTAATTGCAGGAAACCATAGGTCATTGAATATGATGATGTCACAGTCTCCCGCGGTTCTACCCTGCCCGTCATTAATTACTCCTGACTGCACAGAGTATCGATTAGGAAGAAGGTAGCGCAACTCTTCACGCAAAATATCCTCTACACCTGGTCCAGAGTCGTAATTGTCGATGTTCATCTCCTTCTCTAACTGAACTCTAAGACGAATGGCTTTTTCTAGACCAATACAACGCTTGAGGAAAGATTTTTGAAGTGTTTCAACCCTATCTTCTCTCGGTTGCCATTTTGTTGTATCAGGCAGTTCTGGCATCTTATCATCTGCATTTTTGGGGCTTCTTGCTGGTGGAACTGCTTTTGCTCGTTGACTTTTATTATTTTTTGACATAATGTAATTTACTGGTGGTTCGTGTGTCGTCTATGCATAGAAATCAAAAGCTAAAAGGATTTTGATTTTCGGCTCCTGACTCCTTCAGCTAAAGCTTGCAATTTAAATCTCAGACGCTCGACGGCTACACCGCCTCAACCTATGCTTGAGTCTCTGTTGATTGATGCACGCGCTCCTGTAATCGTTCAGCTTTGGAGAAGTTGTTCTTTTGCACGTGTTTCATGGCTCGCTTGTGTGTAAATTTCCACTCCAAACATCGCTCGTGAAGCGCTTTTCTTGCTTCATCTTGTCGAAGAAACTGACGGCTTTGCGGTGTGACAGATTACTTTCTGTTAGGGCGATCGCGTTGTCATTACCTTTTTAATTTTGCGCCTGCTGAAACGCTTCTATCTTTTCCTTGCCCGCAGGAAGATCAGAGCCGACGACATAAAAATCTTGTGGATAAATCCAGTGGGTGCCTAGAGGCCCATGAATTTGAATTCCGGTCATGACGGCGTAGTTAAACACAGAGCGATCGAGACTATTTAAGAGGGCTTCGACATCGTCGGAAATAATTTTAGATGCCAACTTTGTAATCTCTATCAAATCGGGTTTGTCCCCATAGGTAAGGGCTGAAAGAATTTTCTGCCGGATAATTGTTTGTTCAATATCCTGCATATCCATTTCTAGTTTCAGATGACCAGATGCCAATTCTTTGACGACTGTTTCTAATGCTCCACAAGCATGGGAAACTTTTTGAACGCCATCTCGATAAACCTTACCAATATCACCATGTCTAGAAATAGCGATATGGGGCATCGCATAGAAGGTAAAACGACGGATACCATCAACGATAGGGGTATGGTCAGTCGCAGCGGCTAACCCCGTTTTCCCCATCATGACGAACCCGGCTAAGCTGCAACAATTAAAAGTTTTCCCCCAGTATCGAATTACTTCAATGAATAGGGGTTCGGCCACTTCATCCCGACAAATTGCTATCATTCCCATCGTGTTTTCGTCACAAAAACCGTAGGAACTCAAGCTTTGGAAAGTCTTTCTCATGTACTTGCTCATGGGAAGTGCCCCTGGAAAGTGAGTTTGCAGCGTTTCATGAAATGCTGGAAACACGTTAGGGTCATATCCATTGAGCGTTTGGGGGATAGTTTCGCCAAGCTGATTGACGTGATGGGTCATCTCTTAACTTCTCCTAAAGAGCTTGCAAAATCCGTCATTGCGTAGCTTAAACTTAACTTCACACCCGTCCTTGAGGATTCGGGCAATATTATTGGTTTTAACACTAGATGAGTGAGAAAGCTCTTGCCCTTGCCATTTCAAAGGTTGGCAAAGCCTCCGAACTCCCTCAGCTAAAGCGTTTAACCACAAATTTTAGACGCTCAACGGTTGCGTCGCCTTTTTAACCGATGCTTGACTATCAGACGAATGCTGCACCCGATTGAGCCAGCGTTCAGCTTGATAGTAGTTGCCTTTTTGTACCTGTTTGATAGCTTGATTGAAGTGCAACTGCACGCCCTAAACATTCTTAGGGAAGCGCTTTTCTTGCTTCATCTTGTCGAAGAACCCAACGGGCTTCAGGGAGGAACAGACTACCTTGTGTTATGGCGACACCAACATCCCTTTATACAGATTATTTACTATTGCACCATACGCCAAAAGTAGTATTTTTTGCTTGCTAACCACTTCAGGAAACGAGAGGTAAGCCCTTACCTTGCGTACCTTTGCGCTAACCTTTGCGTACCTTTGCGTTAAAAAATTAACCTTTGTTCTCTCGTTTCCACAGCCCTCGTACCAGTCGAATCTCATCAAAAGTATAGATTTCCCCTAGAGAATCTCGAATCTTTGAGAGTGAAGTAGCACCCACCTCTTGAATTGCTTTTAAAATGGGTTCTTGACGTTCTAGGGGCACTAATGAGTTTAAATCCACAGGCTGATTCATCGAAATCAGTTCCGCTAGATGATCTAAAATAGTGCCTATCCGCAAGTTACGTTTTAGAGCAATTTCCTCAATGCTCAAACCTTGCATATACAAATCCAGCGTCGCTAACTGGGTGTAGCTAGGGTGATTTTTTTGAGGAATTGCCGCAACAGAAGTGGACTTCAAAATTCCTTGTTCTTTACAATAAGTTTGGATTTCAGCAACAAATCGCTCACCGTATTGAGCTAATTTATAATCTCCAACACCGGAAATTTTGCCAAATTCCGGCAAGCTCTTAGGTTGCATTTGAGCCATCAGCTTTAGGGTAGAATCTGCAAAGACGACGTAGGGAGGCACGGATTGCTCATCAGCGAGTTGTTTGCGAAGCTGGCGCAATTGTTCATAGAGCATTTCTACTTCTACTGCCATTTGCGGTGATTCATCTATTGCGGTAACAATTGGAACGGCAATCTGCACCTGACGCTGACGCCGCAAGATTTCCCAGCTTAAAGTATTGAGCCTCAAGACGGAATAACCGTCAGTGGTTTGATCGACAAGTCCTTGATGTAAAAGCGATCGCCCTAACATCTTCCAATCTTCTACACTTTTATCAGTGCCGATGCCGTAGGTAGAAAGTTCCTGATGTCCATTCTGATAAATCTTCTGATTTTTTGAGCCGCGCAGCACATCGATAATGTAATTCATCCCGTATCTTTCTTTGCATCTAGCGACACAAGAAAGAAATTTCTGCGCTTCAATTGTCCAATCTTGCACGGGTTTAGGAAAACGGCAGTTGTCGCAGTTGCCGCAATTTCCCGCAAAACGTTCGCCAAAATAACCCAATTGTATTGTGCGGCGACAGTCTGTACCTTCCGCATAATCAATTACCTGCCGCAATTGTTGACGAGCAATTCTTTGCTCTTGCGGGTCAGTTTTTTGGTCAATAATATACTCAATCGTCTTCAAATCGCCGTAGCCAAAAAAGACCGTACAACGCGCAGGTTCTCCATCTCTTCCTGCCCTTCCAGCTTCTTGATAGTAACTTTCTAAATTGCGCGGTAAGTCGTAATGAATGACAAAGCGCACATCTGGCTTATTAATTCCCATGCCAAAGGCAATCGTTGCTACCATTATTCGCACGTCATCTCGAATAAAGCGAGTTTGATTGGAAGTCCGTTCTTCATCATCTAGTCCTGCATGATAAGGTAGCGCTGAGATGCCATCTTTTTGTAATCGAAAGGCAATTTCATCCACACGGCGACGACTGAGGCAATAAATAATCCCGGAACCTTCAGTTGTGCGAATTTGCTTTAAGAGTTGGGAGTAAGCTTGTTTTTCTTTTGGCTGAACTTCGTAGTAAAGATTGGGTCGATTAAAACTGGCAATGTGAATACTGGGTTGCCTGAGCGCCAGCTGTTGGATAATATCTTGACGGACGCGATCGGTAGCGGTGGCGGTAAGGGCTAAAAAGGGCACATTCGGATAGCGTTGGCGTAATTGTCGCAATTGCCGATATTCTGGGCGAAAATCATGTCCCCACTCAGAAACGCAGTGCGCTTCATCAATGGCAATCGAGTGAATTCCAATTTGGTGTTGCACCAAATCTAAAAAGGGCAAAAATTTTTCTCCCAAAAGTCTTTCTGGGGCAACGTAGAGTAGTTTGATGCGGCGATTGAGGATATCTTGTTCGCGCGATCGCACTTGTCCCCAACTGAGACTACTATTGAGAAACGTCGCGCCAATGCCGTTATCCCGTAACGCTTCCACTTGATCTTGCATCAAGGCAATCAACGGCGACACTACCACGGTTAAACCAGATTTCAGTAGGGCTGGTAGCTGAAAGCACAAAGATTTTCCTCCGCCTGTAGGCATCACAACCAGCAAATCCTGGTTTTGTAGCGCTTCTTCAATAATCTGACGTTGCCCTAGGCGAAAGCTGTCGTAACCAAAGAAATGTTTGAGTGCCTGTTCGAGAGAATGAAACTGGGGCATCTTCCGAAGGATGAAGGATGTTAGCAAAGCGGCGCATCCGCGCAGGATCAAAAGGATGAATGAAGAAATTCCGAATTCTCCGCAAGGGAGTTTCAGAGTGCTGTGGGCATCCAAAACTGCTGCCCGAAATTGGTTGCGCTAACGAGAGCCTGCTTTACGAATCATAATGATACTTGGAAAGTCTATTAGTAAATTAACCCATGCCGAAAGCAATCTGGAATGGTACGGTTTTAGCCCAAAGCGATCGCACCGAAGTCGTGGAAGGAAACCACTACTTCCCCGCTGATGCTATCAACCAGCAATATTTCAAAGATAGCGATACCCATACCAGCTGTCCTTGGAAGGGTAAAGCCAGTTATTATTCCATCGAAGTCGATGGGCAAGTCAACAAAGATGCGGCTTGGTACTATCCCCAAGCCAAGGACGCCGCCAAGAACATTGAAGGATACATTGCCTTCTGGAAAGGCGTCAAAGTCGAAGCATAAGCCAGTAGAGGCACGGCAATGCCGTGCCCTTCGCCTGGAAGGAATGACCTATCACCTGGCACGATTCCAAACTACGTCTTCCAGAAGACGGATGTAGTGTCCCTTCCTTTGTTCAACCATCAATAGTAAACGGGTCAAAGTAGAGGAGGGGCGATGCAACTTGGTGACAAAGTAGCACTGATTACAGGTGCGGGTTCGGGCATCGGAAAAGCAGCAGCAGTGCTGTTGGCGAAAGAAGGTGCAAAAATCGCAGCCCTAGGGCGGACTGAAGACGAACTCAACGAAGTCGTTGCCCAAATCCAACAAGCCGGTGGAGAAGCCATGCCGGTACTCGCCGATATCTCCGAAACAGAGGAGATGCAACAAGCGGTACAACAAGTAATCAATCAATGGGGACGCCTTGACATTGTATTTGCGAATGCTGGAATTAATGGCGTCTGGGCACCGATAGAAGAGCTAGAGCCTGAAGAGTGGGACAAAACGATTAAAGTCAATTTAAAAGGCACGTTCCTCACCGTTAAATACGCCGTGCCTCATCTCAAGAAACAAGGCGGTTCTGTCATCATCACCTCCTCCGTCAATGGCACGCGGATGTTCAGCAACAGCGGTGCGACAGCTTATTCCTGCACCAAAGCGGCTCAAGTCGCATTCACCAAAATGGTGGCGCTAGAACTAGCCAAACACCGCATCCGCGTCAATGTGATTTGTCCGGGTGCGATAGAAACCAATATTAATGAAAGCACCGAACGACGGGACTTGGAACAAGCTCGTGAACCCGTGGAGTATCCGGCAGGAAAAATCCCGCTAACGGATGGTAAACCTGGCTCCTCTGAGCAAGTTGCCAACCTGGTGCTATTTTTAGCTTCAGACGCCTCCAACCTGATTAGCGGGACGGAAATGTGGATTGATGGTGCCGAATCCTTACTTGCTGGCTAAAACATCCCAGCCCCCTTGATCGGGAGGGCAAGAACAAATCTCAGAAAATGCTGGTATTTGCGATAGTTTCTGCTATGATAGTAAACGCCATGAGCGGATGTGGCGGAATTGGCAGACGCGCTAGATTTAGGTTCTAGTTTCGCAAGAAGTGAAGGTTCAAGTCCTTTCATCCGCATGAGTGACGATCGATAACTCCGTAACTAACCGAGGCTAAAAGCCTCGGTTTTGTTTTGAGTGGGTTGCGATCGCTGTGATTCTATCGAACCACTCCAGGATGCTGAGGGGAAGAGGAAGACAGAGGAGCGATCGCTTGACGTGCATCTAGACGAAAAAATGGGCATCCTAAGATTACGAGTATCTAGGATTGTGACATTATGGCAGCTACGCCTGAGAGTCTCCAGACGTTTGTTAGTTTCTGCAAGCAGCACATCAAAGGACATGAGAAGAAGGAAGCTCAAACGTTTCTAGATCGCTTTTTCCGAGCGTTTGGGCATGAGGGGGCAATGGAAGCGGGGGCGACTTACGAGGAAGCGATTAAACAAGGCAGCAAGAAGGGTAAAACAGGCTTTGCTGACTTGGTATGGAAACCTCGCGTGTTGATTGAGATGAAAAAGCGCGGGGAAGACTTGAGTAAACATTATGCTCAAGCGTTTGATTATTGGACTCGCTTAGTGCCAGATCGTCCTCGGTATGTGTTGCTGTGCAATTTTGATGAGTTTTGGATTTTTGATTTTGATACGCAACTGGATACACCTGTAGACAAAATCTCGCTAGAGCAACTGCCAGAACGGGCAGGAGCTTTTGCATTTATGGAGTTTGGCAACAAAACTCCTGTTTTTAGAAATAACCAGGTACAGGTGACGGAACGCGCTGCCCGTCGCCTAGGAGAATTGTTACTAGAACTAGAAAAACGCGGCATTGAAAAGTTAGTGGCTCAGCGGTTTATCCTTCAGTGCGTGCTGGCGATGTTTGCCGAAGATCGCCAATTGTTACCCCGAGATATGTTCATTTCTTGCGTTCAAGATTGCATGAATGGGGCAAGTTCTTATGATGTACTGGGGGGGTTATTTCAGCAAATGAATTTGAAGGGAATTACCCCAGCGGGACGTTATCAGGGTGTGGACTATTTTAATGGAGGATTATTTGCCACTATTCATCCGATTGAGTTGACGCGGGAAGAACTAAATTTTCTCGATGTGTGCGCTAGAGAAGATTGGAGTAAGGTTCGTCCAGCTATTTTTGGCAGCTTATTTGAAGGGACGGTTGATAAAAAAGAGCGTCACGCCAAAGGAATTCACTACACCTCAGAAGCGGACATTATGAAGATTGTTCGCCCAACTATTAGCCGCTATTGGGAGGAGAAAATCGAAGCGGCAAATACAATTGGGGAACTTTCAGCATTGCAATTGGAATTACAAAGTTATCGCGTACTCGATCCGGCTTGCGGTTCGGGTAATTTCCTCTATATGGCGTATCAAGAACTGAAAAGGATTGAGTTGTTGTTGCTAGATAAAATTGCCGAACGTCGCAAATCTCCCCGCGAACAGTTGCAAATGGGTTTTGTGACGCCACAGCAATTTTACGGCATCGATACGAATCCTTTTGCAGTGGAATTAGCGCGGGTGACGCTGATGATTGCCCGTAAAATTGCGATTGATAATTTTGGTTTGTTTGAGCCTGCTTTACCTTTGGATAGTCTGGATAATAATATTGTTTGTCAGGATGCGCTATTTACACAATGGCCTAAAGCTGATGCAATTATTGGAAATCCTCCGTTTTTGGGTGGCAAACACATGAGGATAGTATTAGGGGATGAATATATAGATAAAGTTTTTAATCGATTTCCAGACGTTAAAGATTCAGTAGATTTTTGTTCTTATTGGTTTCGTTTAGCTCACAACCACATTGGGCAAAAAGGTAGGGCGGGTTTAGTTGCTACTAATTCAATTAGTCAAGGAAAGAGTAGAATTGCTGCTTTAGACTATATTGCTCAAAATGGTGGCTATATTCATGAGGCAATTTCTACTCAAGTTTGGTCAGGAGAAGCGAAAGTTCACGTTAGTCTGGTTAATTGGAGTAAGGAAAAACCGCAAATTTATTATATAGATAATCAGGTTGTTTCAATATTAAATTCTTCCCTGACCGCGACTATTGATGTTTCACAAGCTGTTCGATTAAAAGCCAATCTCGATAAATGCTTTCAAGGTGTCATTCCTGTTGGCACGGGCTTTATTATTACGGAACAGCAGGTAAAAGACTGGATTAAAGCTGATCCCAAGAATCAAGAAGTCTTGAAGCTTTTCTCAATGGGTGCAAATCTAGCTCAAAATCCAAATGGCAAGCCTGAACGTTGGATTATTGACTTCAGTAATAAGTCTATTGAAGAAGCCAGTAATTATGAATTACCTTTTCAACACGTTCGGCTTAATGTTAAGCCTGAACGAGAACAAAACCGCGAACTTGTTATGAGGGAGAAATGGTGGAGGTTCAAGCGTACTAATGAGGGAATGAGAAACGCGATCGCTTTTCTCTCTCACTACTTCACTGTTCCCAGAGTTTCCAAGTGGGCTGTATTCATTCCTGCACCTCTAAACTGGCTACCAGGGGATTTAAACACTGTGGTTGCTTCAGAAGATTTTTATATCCTTGGCATTTTATCATCTAAAGCTCATCGTTTCTGGGTTAAAGCTCAAAGCTCAACTCTAAAAGGTGATACTCGCTACACTCACAATACTTGCTTTGAAACCTTCCCGTTCCCCCAAAAGCCTGATGCTAAATTAGTTAATAAAATTCGCGCCAAAGTTACGGAACTCCATCAATATCGCACGCAACAGATGGAGGCGAAACAGTGGGGAATCACCACACTTTATAATAAATTTTTTGATGAGCCAAGCAGCCAACTTTATCAACTTCACGCACAACTCGATCAACTGGTGATGCAAGCTTACGGATTTAATCCCAGCGACGACATCTTAGAGAAATTGCTGCAATTAAACTTAGAACTAGCAGAAAAAGAAAAACAAGGTGAAACGATTATAGGGCCGTGGGCACCGAATTGAAAATAGGCGCAATATGCAGGAAAGTATATGCTACGTGATCGCGATTTCCCCAAGCAGCACCAAAATGCGATCGCGATTTCCCCAAGCAGCAGCAAAGCGCGATCGCAACCAGAAATAAAATTATTGAGTCTTCAGCTTTAAATCTTGGCGCTGCTGCCAACGCTTCTTCAACTGAGATTTTTTCAACTCTCGCAGCCGCAGCCGCAACTGATTGACATTGGGATTCTGTTTACCATAGCGCCAACTGACATAAGCTTGGGTAATCTCGTCAATTGCCTTAGCAGATTCCGGTGGCTGGTGTTGATACGCCAGATAAGCATACTCCAGCGGCGTCTGGGCTGGATGCTTCGCGTATCCCTGAGTGCGTAAATTTGCCAACATTTCCTGGTAAAGACTTTCCATCGGGGGCAGCTTCGCTAACCATCGACGGTACAGCCATACACGTACACCATTCCAAGCCAGCCAGCCCAAGAAACCTAGGCAAATGGCTAAGATGAGACCGGCGAATAAGCCCACCCAACCCCTGGATAACAGTGCCCACAGCCAGATGATTCCCCCAATCAGCCAGGTAGCGATCGCACCGAACACGTTATTCAGCCAACTGGTGAGTGGCGAAGGCAACCAACCAGCAACCCACTTCCAGAATTGGCGCAACACGCTAAAAGTTTGGTCTTCTTCAATTGAAGGGGGAATGAGTGGATGCGTGGGAATCGGATCGAAAGCAAACCAACCGTTACTCGGAAAATACACCTCCGTCATCATATAGGCATCAGTGTTGCGGACGATGTATAAGCCAGTGAAGGGGTTGAACTCGCCAGGGGAAAAACCCCCCACCAGTCGCGCTGGGATACCAATCGAACGCAACATGATCGTGAGGACGCTGGAAAAGTGGTCTGGATAGCCGCCTTTGTACTTGAAAAGAAACGCCTCGACTAAGTCTTCATTTTCACCCAAAAATGGCAAGCTATTGGGATCGGATGGAATTGTGTAGTTTTGTTTGAGATATTGAGCCAAGTAGAGGGCTTTTTCGTAAGGCGAGGTGATGGGTTTTCTCGACTTCGCTAAGATTTCTTCCGTTAGCTGCCGCACTTTGTCCGCAATTTGCGGGGGAACTTGCAGATAGTAATTTCGGATAGGTTTGGAATAGTCCGTGGACGCCTGCCCCAAGCGAGTGCGATCGCGGTAAGGGACTTCTGAAACTACCGTGTAGGTGAGTCCCTCCTGCAACAGTGCAGGCGATCGCACGCTGCCTTCTGTATCCAGTGCCACTCTCGGCGTGGGGTAGTAGAGTTCCTTGGGAAACGCCAGGGCTGGCAGCAGATTCGCCATCTCAGACACCACTGTATAGGTCTGAATCACCTCCCTGGTTTTCCCAGTAATGAACTGTCTGGGGATAAAAAATCGGTATGACCAAGGTGGACGCTCTACCGTCTGCGTTTGATTGTCGCGGGAAATCTCCCACCCTTGACCCGTGTAGCGGTCGAACCCCAGCACCCGCCAAAATCCCTCTGACTGGGAGCGTACCCGCATTAACACCTTGGGCTTCATCCCTCCCCGTAGGTTCTGGTTAATCTTGCTGTTAAAGCCGTAGTAAAAGGTATCATCTACTTTGCCAGGGCCAGTGTCTTGGTTTGACCCACCACCAGAACCTTCCTTGCCCTGTTTACCAGGGTTAACAATGCCACGGTTATTGTCGGGAAAATCCTTTTGGGCGAGATTGCTGGGGGCACTGACGGGAAATGTCTGTAGCTGATAGCTAGGAAACCGAGGCATCAGGGCAAAAATGGTCAGCCCCAGTCCTACAATCGCTAAAAAGTTGATACTGAAAAATTTCCAATTAAAAATTGGGGAATTCCCCTTTTTTAATTTTTCATTTTTCATTTTTAAGTGTTCCAAACCGAGCCGCGAACGGTAATCTAGCACCAACACCGGCAGCCCGATGCCTAAGAATAAGAGCAATATGGGTGCAAAAGCAAACGTCTGGCTCACCGTCCCAGCAACACCCAACAAAATCAGCCCGATCACCATCGAATAGCCCAAGTCCTTGCGACGAGGTAGATCGAAGCTGTGCAGCACTTGCAGATGAATTAACAACTCTGCCAGCACCAGCCGGGTATCGTTCAGTTGCCCAAACAGATTTTTCAAGAAAACTGCCAGTGCCACCAACATTCCAATCGCCAGTAAGAACTTCACTGGCACATTGCGATCGCGTCGTCGATACCAACTCCACGTCGCTCCGGCAATGCTGAGCGGCACAGCCCACAAGCTAATCTGCGTCTCGGCTGCCACATCTGTCGCAATGATTCCTACCACCACGAGCGCCTGCACCAGCACCCGCAACAGAATGGATTCTTCCGTTTCGGGCATCGGCATCGCCGCTAGCCGCTGCCTAAACTGATTAAAAACTGGTAGACGCCGCATACTGGTGATTAGTCAATCGCTAATTGCTCATTGCTAATTGTTCTATCACAGTTAGCCATTCGCCATTCGCCATTCGCCATTTAGTTACCGACCGCGATCGCAAAAATCAGCGGTTGCCGATCGAGTTCCTGAAACTGAATCTCCAGAGGATAAGTCTGGTTGGCTTCCAAATCAAAGGATTCTACACTCAAATAGCCCGGATAAGTGCGCTGTGCCGTTGCCGAGCCTTGCGGGGTTCGTAAGGTTAACCTACCGCCGCGAGGCAAGCGCGTCTCAATCCGGCATCTGGGAACCCGCCCCTCTAACTGATATTCCGCCCTGAGAGTCATCAGTCCAACTGTCGTCTGCCACTGCCGCTCTACCGGCTGCCGATCCGGCGATACAGGCAGCGTCAGCGCATTGATGATTTCTCTAGCCGCCAATAAGGACAGCGCCATTTGTTGGCTGTCTGTCGCCTCTTCATAACGATTTGTAAACAGTTGCTGCTCTTGAGGAGAACGGGTCGGATAGAGCAGCACCAATCCTGCTAACTGGTTCAGTGCCTGGGGTTGCCCTGGAAATAAGGCACTGGCAGCACGCACCATTTTTGCCCCCTGTTGCAGCGGCGACTGCATCGCCTCCTGGCAAGAGTTTAGCAGTTGTGTTAAAACCGTTTCGGGTAGGGTGACTGGCAGACTAAAGTTAGAAAGCTGCGGTGTCCATAGGGGAACCCAGCTGTTTGCTTGGCTGTCTGAATAGTCAGGTTCATAATTACGAATTTCCGTCTCCCAGGGAAACAGGGGCGGATTCCGTTCAATTTCTGTTTGTAGTTTGCGCTTCAAAAGCGCATGGAAACGATTTTGCACAGTCGGTATTTCTCCTCCCAAGTTGAGTGGTTGACAGCCTTGGGTCGCTTCACCGAAGTGGTCGGTCACTACGCTCAAGTCTTCTGAATCCAGTGGGTCTAACGCATCCAATTCCAGCTCTGCCGCCACCAAGTCGTCTGTAGGAGCAGGCGGCTGTTGGGGTGGTGGCGTTGCTAAAGGATCGCCATCCTCTAGCAGACTTGCCAGAAAGCGGTTTTCTATCGCTTCGGAATTGTTGTCTAGGTCACTATTCATCTTGAGATGCACTTGCTCCGGATACTGAACGATTGCGAATTTCCCAGGCAATCTCTAGCAGCTTGAACCACCGCTTCTCAACCTGGGAAACCGTACAACCCATAGTTTGAGCGATCGCTGCATTTGGGAATCCCTGTTGCTTTAATCGTAGTAATTCCGCCTGCTCTTGGCTCAGCATTCCTTGAAATGTTTGCCACTGTTGCGGCGTCAAACCCAAATTCCGTTCTAAATCCGCTTCCAACCACTGATGCACCAGTTCCCAGCGCTGGGAAAGAGCAAATCGAATCAAATGATATTTGAAGCGTTGCTGCAAATAATCCCTTTGGCGCGGCGTCAAACCTAAAATTGCTTCAATTTCCCCGGCGGATAAATCTTTCAGACGCAAAGTAAAATAATCGGCGCATTCAGTTTGCTGGCGCTCTTTCAGATAAGCCAGCAACTCCTTAATCACCGTCTGGCGCAGGCTTTTTTCCAGGGGTTCGGATTCGTGAGCGACCATCGCCTCCCGCACCTGCTGCACCGTCGCTTCATTCCAAACCGAGTCGGAATCAGTGGCAGATCCCTCTGCCGCTTGCTCCATATCTACGGAAGTTTCCGGGGGTTGTTGTTGCGAAAAAGTTTGCGCCCGCAGGATGATTAATTGCTGAGTGCGATGACCGGGCAAAGGAATGCGCCGCTTGCCGTAGCGCTCAGCAAAAGCCATATACTCTGCCAGTTCTAACAAAGTATGAGGACGATACGCCGGACCCATTCCGCTTTCTCGTCGAAATGCATTTAAGGACTCAGCATAAAATCCCTGTAAGAAATCTTCTATCAGAGTCAGCCGCGCCTGGTAGCTCGTAGGCACCTGCGACGGTGTAATGTAGCGATA
Organism: Trichocoleus sp. DQ-U1; assembly: GCF_039961925.1. Classification (NCBI taxonomy): domain Bacteria; kingdom Bacillati; phylum Cyanobacteriota; class Cyanophyceae; order Leptolyngbyales; family Trichocoleusaceae; genus Trichocoleus; species Trichocoleus sp. DQ-U1. The sequence goes on from NZ_JAMPKB010000011.1 coordinate 14,057, forward strand.
GATAATAGCACTGAGGGTGCTGTGTAATTCTACTCGTCCCCGGTGTGCCCCCATTTGGTAATAATGAAGACATTGTTTCAGGCGAAGACGAGCCAGTGTTGTTGCCCAGGTTTCGATGTCTCCTGAGTCCTGGATGCGCTTACTCTCAGTGCAAATCCGGGCGACTTCGCTAGAGATGCGCGCCGCAACCTCACGACAGTTCTGCTCCGACGCCTTGGATGACTCTCGGAGTTCGTTAAATAGTAGTTGAAAGATTGCATCCACCACTCTCTGGTAGATTTCCCCACAATGGCTGATTGTTGTCAAAACCCTAGCATACCCAACTACGACACGTTAACGGCAGAAGACCCCAAATAGTCCTTATGAACTTAGACCAACAAATTCAAGCTTTGATTGATAAAGCGCCCCTCTATCGCATCCCACCTAAGTGGATTACGGAAATTGCACCCGTTCTCGTAGACTATGCGACTGAGCTGCAACATTCCGAGTATTACATTCTCCAGAGTCAGGAAGATGGTTGGCTGTTGACGACCCTTAGCAATCGCGCCCAAGTCAATCTCGAAAAAAATGTGATACACGCCTTTTCAACTTTAGAAGACGCCAACCTTTTCTCTTCCGTGCCAGATCCGGAAATTATTGCCTTGCCAGAACCTGTAACTCACATTTTGTTTGAAATGGTTGGCAGAGATATTGTTGATAGCACGATTTTCTTTGAAACTCCCGGTAATCGTACCACCGGGGCTGAAATTTTTCGGGAAAATTTGCTGAACCGGATTAAAGAACACCGGCAACAACACTGGCCTTCCTTCAACTCTAATCCCAGAAATTTGCCCCCCGATATCGCTTGAGTCATGGGCTTTTTGTAGGGTGGTGTTGTCCGCCCTACGAATCATTATGATTCTTTGAGCGTGTAACGCCGAATAAACCCTACTAATTTTTAGATTTTTTAATAAACCGGATTCGATACGCTGCAACGTCCGTTAGATTAACTGACCTCCGTGGAAACGCCAACGCGGAAACAAAATTCGCATGATGGTATGCGACGCCAGATAGACGCTCAGCCACACGAGACTGTAGTGCAGCACAAACCCTTGCAATGGCAGATCCCGTCCTACACCCGGTAAGCTAAATATTTTTACCAGCAACCCGATAAATACTGCTTCCCAAATACCGGCAAGCAACTGTAAAGCTCCAGGCCAATCTCGATCCCAACGGAATTTCTGGATATAGTCATATAGGAGATCCCAGCCGAGTCCAAAAACCGCAACATACCCTAGTATCCAGAAAAAAAGCAAGTCGGCACCGGGACCAATAACGCCCAAAGCAAAGGGCAACGTTACCAACGTGCCCACTGTTGCGAGTAGAAATAATCGGGTTTGCCAACGACCAAAGAGCGTCGGAGTCATGGTAAATTTTTAATCCACTTACCGCATCAGTTTTCAAGCTTCAGTTCGGGCAGTCCGGACGTTTCTTTTTTGCGTAAATGACCTTCATAGACTGTTCCGACTTCTAGCTTAGATGGGCATTTCACCCACACAGAATTTCCAACAATTGGCAGCCCTGTCGTTTCAGACATGACATTGGCTTCTTCGGGGTCGGAGATACAGCCAAAACCCATGTAGTCAGCGATTTCCTTCATTGTCAAATCTTCTAGAAGGTAGCTGCTGCTCATCTCGACTTCCTTACACTTGAACAGCCTGACTTCAGGTAAAACTTCGTTAAAAATTTTGAGTTTTCGCACTTTATGGCCTCCATTCCGATAAGTGCAATGGACTCTCATATTTTTGGCTCGCTCAGGGCTATGACAGCAGTTATTGATGGAGTCAACTTTCTTTCAGTATCTATCTATATTTTCTGCTTGCCCGCTTCTAGATGAATCAGCAATATTGCTGAAATATACTCTGACAATCCGTTGAGTGCCCAGAGCAAATTTAGTAAATTTACGGTGCTTGGTTCGCGACCCATTTCAGCCATTGCCCAAAAGAACTCAAAAAGTTCAATCGATGGATTCCGGGGGCACGAGCTGCTGCCAGACTATCAACTACTGCACAAAGTGCTGCATATTGCAACCCTAAGAAGCTATCAACAGCGGCGTAAGGCCCACCGAGGGTCATGGCACCAGCAGCATACATCCGACCCTGCGGCGATCGCATTTCGACAAGTTCAAAATTGTTGGCAACAGCTATCCGCCCATTTTCATGGAGGGGGAGTTTGTAATGGGTGACAAGGTCGTTCAGGAGGGGATTCGCTTTGACTTTGGCATCGAGTCCGGTGGCGTCAATGATAAAGTCAGCTTCGAGGCGAATTTGTCCTTTTAATCCCTTTTCTTGAATATAGGTAACGGTGCGCTCAATTCCTGACGAGTGAGGGTTTCGTTCGACTCGTTCCACTTCCCCAAAGGTAATTTGATACCAGCCTTGACGGATGCCTTCTTCAACCATGCGTCGCCAATCCTGACGGTCAGCTGTGGTGGTGCCGCCCCAATCTGCGAGTAGGCGCTTTCGCTGTTCGGGTGCTGCTTTTTCAAGCATGATTCGCAATTCACCGCCCCAAGTGGCTTTAGGCCAGTTAAAGGGTTGAAATTCGTAATGATTTTCGACAGCCCGCTGCGATCGCCCAAATTTGTTACCTTGGGGTTTAGGCGATCGCATCAAGTGTAGCAGGGAGATATTTGGGTTTTTTGCCCTCGCTTCATAAATTCGCTGTACGATCCGCGAAGCGACAATCCCCCGCCCCCGAATCATCACGGTACCGCCAAATTTCTCTAAATGCTCGTAGACGTGGTTATGTTCTTCGTAGGCATTGACGACGGACTTAAAATCATTGGTTTTTTCCCGGTAGGCTTGCAAATCCGGGAGAAACTGAATCGCCGCGTAGCCGGTGGCGAGTTGGACATTGCGGGCAATTAAGAAAGCATGGTCGCGCTGGTTGGCACTGGTACGAGAATAAGCGATCGCATATCGTCCATCCTCAGTTTTCCGAATCGAACGGACGCTGGCGTAACGAAACATCTGTTCCCAACCAATCCGTTTTGCTTCCCTATCAATGGCGTCAAAGACATTACCCGCACGAGGGGTATAAGTTTGGGCAAAAGCCGGTTCGGCAAATACCTGCCACAAATACCCAAATGCTGTTCCTAAACTTCCCTTGAGCAAATCATGCCCAGCTTCCCGCAGGGCATAACTAGGCCAACCCCAAATATTATCGGGACAAGAATCTGAATTTGACCGCAAGCGTTCGTGCAGAGGTATTTGCGAATTCATGCACAACCGCTTGTAACGGGCATACGGTTGGGGTTCCATTCCCAAAGCTGCAATCTGGCTGCTTTTTACCCCGTAAATTCTTAATAAATCTACCCAGACAAAGCTGCCCAAACCGCCCCCAACGGCGGCATAGTCCACTTCATCGACTCGCAATCCAGTGGCATGAAGGTCTTGCACAACGACTTGCTGCGCCTGAAAAGCCGGTGGAGGAAACGCTGCCGTTCCCCCTGGTTGCGCGGGGGAAGCAAGCGGAGGCAGGGGTGCCGGATGACTAATCCTGGGGTCAGGGAGATCCGTGTCTGGGTGGAAGAAAATCTGGGAATTTCCAGACGGGGGCGATGCAGGTGGATTGGCAGCGAAGGTAACGCTGATGTAATAAGGGCCAATTTGCAACGAGTCGCCATTTCCTAGAACACTGCGCGTCTGACGTTGCCCATTAATCAAGGTGCCGTTGCTGCTGTTTTGGTCAATAACCACCAACCCGCCAGCGTCCATATCAATCAGGGCGTGGAAGCGGGAAACCTCTAGACTATTGAGGGTTAATCGGGAGACGCGATGCCCATTCATTTCCCCTGGCATCTGATTAAATTCCCGTCCCAGTGCGATTGGAACTGCCAGCGTCGGTTCTTTGCGTTCTCCCGTTCCTGGATCGTCCCAGCTGAGGCGAAGGCGCATGGGTGCTGGATTCATGGTTGATTAGTTGCTGCTAGGAGTGACTAAAACGCTCAATGCTGCTGCTAGGGATGTGCCACACCACGGACACCCCAAATTCATTAAGTTATACGGTGAAACGCGATGGCAACTGGAACATTCCAAACCATAGGTTACAGCCGCTGGGTTAGGTGCGGTGGGGGCGGGTTTGCCTGCTACAGGTGATGGCGGTGACAACAAAACGGTCGGAGGAACGCCCACCACTGCCAAGGAAACCTTTGTCACCTGGATTTCTATCTGTCCTAAACAGATCGTGCTACCCTGACTCAGAGGCACTTCACCTTGGATGAGGGTGTGACCATCCACTAGCGGCGGATTACTTTCTCGCAGGTTCCGCAAGTAAAAGCTTTGCTGCTGTGGGTTAAAAAATATTTCGACGTGCAGCCCAGATACCGTGGGATCTGTCAAAACGATATCGCATCGAGCTGGGTCACGACCGATCCGGATAGTACCGGGATGTTTAGCGATTTGTCGATCGTGAATTGTTTGGGTTTGTCCCCGACCGGCTTCTTGCCACTCTAAAGTTAATTCATTCATATTGCTTAGCCTTTATATATTGTTTCTTTCTTTAAACTGCTTCAAGTCTTAATGTCCTGATTTCTAACATGACCTGGAAGAAAAATCTGAAATTGTGTAGGAAGTTTAAAAAAACGAAAATCTACGGGAAATGACGATGAGCCGCTATCTTTGCTCAACTTTACTTCAGGAGAAGGCGTTACTTATGGGCAAACTTTGTCTATGTTCCCGATGTCGTTCTCGTATAATTCGTTTAACTTTGGGCATTCATGGTGGCACCAACCACCTCGCTTGCACAGTTTAATAATTTTGTCAACGGAAACAAAATATAAAATTATAGCTGGCGTTGATACCAATTAGCGCTCGCTTGCTCTTTTAGTTGCAAGATTGGAAAACTGAAAACGGCAACTCCTGCCCTGTTGATGATTTCTGACTCCTCACCGCCTAGATTAAACCTAAAAAAAGTAGTTGCATTGTTGATAATATGACTGCAATCTAGTTGGAGTCAGCATTATCCCCGGATTGGAAACACCTCTTAATAAACTATGGTATGTCGTAAAAACCTTTGCTATGATTTACGCTAACTAAGATTTCCTCTCTAACACCCATGAAAGATTTTTTTAGAAAAACTTTATACAACCTAGGAATAATTTTGGTTTCTCCTTTGTTAATTCCTTTCTTTTTAACCAGTGAAAAAGAAATTATTGATGCCGATGTAAAGCGTTGGGTGAACGTATTTGGCTGGAAAGGCGAATCAAATTTAGGAAATTTACTTTCTTTGCTGGATCGTCAAAAAGAATTTAGGAACTTGTATTATCATCGATTATTTAAAGGAAACTTATCTGCCAGGATATTTATGTATTTATTCAGTTATTTTTATAAATCTTGTCCTTACCTTTTTATCGATACATCTTCTAATTTTGGACCTGGGCTGTTTATCCAGCATGGCTTCAGCACAATCATTATGGCAGACATGGGCGAAAATTGCTGGATTAATCAACAGGTGACAATTGGTTATAGAGATAAAACCAGTCGTCCGAAAATCGGGGATAATGTCCGCATTACTGCCGGTGCTAAAGTAATTGGCGGAGTAACGATAGGGAACAATGTTACGGTTGGAGCTAACGCAGTTGTCGTTAAAAATGTTCCTGATAATTGTGTGGTTGTCGGCGTTCCCGCTTATATTGTGAAAAAGAATGGCATCAAGGTAAAAGAAGAATTGGTTTAAGTTAGGAATTGAATTCAAGGCTTATATTGAGACGCTCTATGAAGCGATCGCCCTTGGCAACCAATCTGTACGACGATCGCATCCCTCTCAAGCTTGCATTATCGATTTGACGCCAATTTATCAGCAATGCGAGTTGTCTCTGGTAAGCGATATTTCGTAGTGCAACGCATCACATAATCAATCGCTGTTTCTAGACTTACCCGATGTCCGCTAGAAACATAAACGGGTTTTACACCCGTGCGCGTCCGCAATACTGCACCAATGATTTCGCGGCGATACCGCAACGGTTGCCATGCGCCTTTTTCAACTGGCAACTCATCATGCTTACCAACGAGCAAAGATTTGGCAACGCCAATCGTGGGAAGGTCGATTAGAACTCCGAGATGGGAGGCGATGCCAAATCGGCGGGGATGGGCGATCCCCTGACCATCACAGAGGATTAAGTCAGGCGTGATGCTGACTTTTTCTAAGGCGTCTAGCACGGCTGGAATTTCTCGGAAGGAGAGGAATCCGGGAATGTAGGGAAACGTAGTGGGACGGAAGGCGATCGCTTGCTCTTGTAACTGTAAATCTGGAAAACTCAGAACAGCAACGGCTGCTCTGCTAATGGTACCTGACTCCTCAAAACCCATATCGACCCCGGCGACATACTGCACCGATTCCAACTGGTCTGAAGTAATCACTTCTTTGCTCAGTTGTTGCTGGATAGCGATCGCTTCCTCAGCGGTATCAGGCCATGCGTGACGTTGGTGGATTTTCATGGATTTACTTCCACATCCTGGGGTTTTTCCAGCCACTCAATTACTTTGGCTGCTTCTGGAAGCCTAGCTTCATTTTGCCCTGCGGCTCTCGCGCGGACATTGATCAAATTAATCGGGGTCCTTAACAAGTCTACAAGCGCGGCTTTCCCCGCGATCGCTTTCACACCTGTCACCGGTACTTCCTTGACCAACCACCGGCTGAATCGATATAGATATTCCTTTGCACTCAAGTTTGCTGTCAGCTTAACACCATGCAGTTCGTGCAAGTATCGATTTGAGCGACCATAGCGACGCAATTGACTTTGAAGTTCCTGGAACGTGGAGCGGTGACGGTGGCGGACAATAGCAGTTGGGGCAAAATGCAATTGCCAGTCACTTTCGCGTTGGATGCGCCAACAGATGTCAGCATCGCCGCCAGTGGTTAGATAAGGGCGAAACAAACCTACCTGTTCTAAAGCTTTCCGACGAATTGCTAAGTTAGCCGTTTGACCATAAGGACAGAACGGATTTGCTAAAGAATGTTTTTGAGACAAAACATTTTCTCGGTCAGCGTACTGTTCTAACAGGGTGTTCCCTGGCAATGCCATAATTTCACCGACGACGATGCCAATCGTTGGATTGGCAAACGGCTCAATCAAGTCTGCCAACCAGTGCGGTTGAGGACGACAATCGGCGTCGGTAAAGGCAAAAATTTCAGCCGTTGATGCCCGAATTCCGGCGTTTCGAGCCGCGTAAGAGCTTTGGATTTGGTTTTCCGCAATCGGGCGAATGGTTAAGCCGTCAGCGGCGGCTGAGGCGGCGGCTGACTGGAGAAGGGTGGCAGTGCGATCGCTACTATTATTATCGACCAGCAAATATTCGACAGACTCAGCAGAGTAAGTTTGCGATCGCAAGCAGTCGATTAAGTCTGGCAAGTCCCCCTCACCATTGTAGATGGGGACAATTACGGAAACCCTGGGCAGAAAGGGCTGTGTCATAGGGTGGGAGTTCATATTTACCTGAAATCACCATAGCAAGCCTGCGAACGCCAAAGCAGGGTGCTGTATAACCGCTTCTGAGTCGTGTTTAGTTATCAACATGGCTTTGTTGCCATTAAAAAGAACGTCATTTCAACTGAAATTTAGCAGCTATGAAATTTAATTTGGGTCTTTATCTTGCTGATTTTCTTAGCTAGATACTCTAGCTGCTCTCTGGGGCTGCTTCAACCAACAAATTATTGAGCGATTAATCGAAGTATTTCTACTTAATTTGTTTAAATATTACTACATTTCTATCAAGTATTTACGGAAGCTTCCTGAGAGTGAAATCTAGTTACTACTCGTAAACAACAATATATTCCTTGACAGTTAGCATTACCCAGACAAGCAGGCGGTTCCTGATAGTGTCCGGTGCGATCGCAACAAGTCAGAAGAGTAAATAGGCTGATCCCCTGCAAGGAACAGCCATGAACAATTCGTTACGATCGAAATGAAAAGAATTCTTGTGTTTTTGTTCCTGTTTGTGCTACCGCTCGTGCCAATATTGAGCCTGAGCCAAACAGGTTCTGCAATCACTGCCACGACCGGAAGCGCTCCGAATATTCCGGGTTGGACTCTTACCTTCGCAGATGAGTTCAACTCAACTTCTCTCGATAAAGCGAATTACGTTCGATACTGGGGTAAACCGAGTACAGCAGGAGCAGTTTCCTGGTGGAATGGAAACTCAGCACTGATTGTACAAAACGGACTCTTGCGCCTCAAAATTGCCAAGGAAACCATCACTAAGGATGGAGTCACGTTTCCTTATACCGCAGGCGGGTTTACCCAACTTACGGCTCAAACTTACGGGCGTTGGGTAGTTCGGGCGCGTTTTCAAAAGGGAGAAGGTACCCAAGGTTACATTTCGCTGTGGCGACAGGACTTTAAATGGCCTCCAGAAATCGACTTTGCTGAACTTAGGGGAAACATCCCTAACGAAAATATTTTTACGCAGCACTATTTGCTGGATGGTAAAAAGAAGTCAGAAGTTTCCAAACTGTACGAAACTAACTACACCGACGACTTTCACGAATACACTGTAATTTGGGAACCCGGACGCTTGACATGGCTTGTCGATGGCGTGCAAAAGTTTACCACTACGCAAAAGTTTGATGCTTTTCCAATGGTTCTGGCGGTGGGCAATCTCGTGGGTAGCTGCAACAGCTTTGCGGGATGTCCTCTCACCACCACCCCATTTCCGACTTACTTGGATGTTGACTATATCCGCATCTATAAAAAGGCTTAATAGATGTTTTCTCGTCAATCCAATTCACTTTTTGGGTTCAATAAAAACGCCTGACAACTAAAGTCGCGACTACACAAACGAATACCATTTGGGTTGTGAGGCGCTACATTATTGATTCCCCCAACCCCCCAATAAATTGGGGGGTTAAGAAGTCCATCGATTGCAAACAAGAAACAACAACGATCTTAAGCTCTCGTGAAAAACTAATCCAAATCGTGGATGTGTAGGCTGGGGAGCCACCTCTGGGCGCGGGGTGCATGGCGATTGAGTTGCGCGTTACCCAGCACTAGGGCAGTTTACCCTGCTACTCTCCCTTGAAAGCTCAAGCCTTACGGCACGAACACACCTACGTTTACGCTCTACCCGACCTCCGATTGTGCAAGGGTTTCAGAGTTTTAGACGTGGTTGAAACCGCCGACTTAAAAATGGTACAAGATACGGAGATATTTACTTTGGCTTCCTCCGCAAGACGGAGTGGACTGTTCCGTATCACAAGTTACATTAATTTACAAGACAGGTTAAAAAAAATTTGTGAAGGGGGGCGAATGCAAGCTGTGGCTGACAGAGAACAGAAAAAAGTAAAAAATACGATTATTCATTGGCGCAATATTGACTTTCAGACGGTTAAGCAAAGAATTAATCAAATTACTAAGCAGCTGGAAGAAGTTCAAAAGAAATATGAACCCAGCAGTCAATTGAACTCCGATCCGCAAGAGAGCGCTCACAGCGATCGCGCACCAGAGTCACGCCGTTATTAATATCATCCTGTTGGTAAGCGATCGCGCAGGATAAACTCTGCTACGCTCAAATCCACCGGCGTAGTCACCTTCAGATTCGTCTCTTCTCCCTGGACAATCCGGACTTTCAAATTGCACTTTTCAAATAAAGCCGCATCGTCGGTAACTTCCCAATTTTGGCGTCGGGCTTCCGTATGACACTGTTGCAACAAATCAACTTTAAAACCTTGGGGCGTTTGAGCCGCCCATAGATGCTGTCGATCGGGTGTACTTTCAATGAACCCAGCCGCATCCACGACTTTAATCGTATCTTTCACCGGCACCGCTGCAATTAAGCCGGGACAATTCATCAGTTCCTCAGCACACCGATCCAGTAATTGCGGTGTCGCCAGACACCGAGCACCATCATGAATTAAGACGTGGTGGGCGGATGGGAGCGCCTGCAAGCCGTTGTAGACCGACTCTTGACGGGTTGACCCACCAACGATCAATTGCACGGGCTTAGTGAGGGAGAGGTCAGCGAGAATCTCCTTGAAGTCAGAAAAGTCATCTGGATGAGCAATTAACCCGATCCAACTGATGTGACGGGAAGCTTCAACCGCCTGGAGAGTCCAGTGAATCAAGGGTTTACCGAGCAACGTCAAAAGGAGTTTATTTCGCTCGCTCCCCATCCGACGCCCCATCCCTGCTGCTGGAATCAATAAATGCACACGCTTCCTCTTTTGCTGACCGCTTTGTTAATCCTTGTTGCGCTCAGTATATCTTCCCCTAAAATGAAGCTGATAAGTAACCTCAATCAACAGTAATGCGAATACTTGCCCTTGTCCCCGGCGGGATTGGCGACCAAATTCTGTTCTTCCCTACCCTGGATGACCTGAAGCGGTATTACCCGGAAGCTCAGATTGATGTCATTGTAGAACCCAGGGCAAAGGGTGCCTACCGGGTTTGCAAGTCGGTTAATGAAATCCTCACCTATGACTTCAAAGACCGTACCGGACCAGCAGACTGGGGAAATTTACTGGGTATAATCCGCGATCGCGAGTATGATATCGCCCTATCTCTGGGGCGCAGGTGGAGTGTAGGGCTGCTGCTGTGGCTGACCGGCATTCCCACTCGAATTAGCTATAACGGGCCAGGAAACTGGTTTCTCACCAACCCAGTTCCGCTAAAAACCGAGCAGTATGCCGCTGATATGTATCACGATTTGCTGCAAGGTTTAGGAATAAATTCTCCTTGTCCACCGCTGGCGGTCAATGTACCTAAACCAGATATTGAGTGGGCAGAAAAAGAACAAAAACAACTGGGTGTTCAGGAAACTGGCTACATTCTGATTCATGGCGGTTCTAGCGCCTTGGCTCAGGCGAAAGGGATTGATAAAATCTATCCGGTCAAGAAATGGCAGCAGATTATTCAAGAAACTCAACAGCGACAGCCTGATTTACCGATTGTCCTCCTCAAAGGGCCTGAGGATAAGGCGTTTGTTAGCGAATTGATGCAGTCCTCGCCTAACTTAAAGGTGACTTCGCCTGGAGATATCGGGAAGTTGGCGGCAATGATTGCTGGTGCCAACTTGATGCTGTGTACGGATAGTGCGCCCATGCACTTAGCCGTCGCCGTTGGGACTTACACGATTGCACTGTTTGGCCCGACAGAAGCGAAAAAATTGCTACCGAGTAGCGATCGCGTTCGCGGTTTGCAATCCCCCTCTCGTTCGATAGCCGACATTCCCCCAGCAGACGTTCTCCAGCAAATCTGGGGCGGTTAAATCCTGAAAAATTAAAAATTAAAAATGCAAAATTGCCAAATTTTTAATTTTTAATTTTCCCGCCCCTCTAAACTATTCTCTGTTGATTCAATCCATGCCTAAAACTGCCAAACCAGCAGTATTTCTTGACCGGGATGGCGTCCTCAATGTCGAAGCCGGTTATATCCATCAAGTTGAGGATTTACACCTGATACCGGGGGTGGCTCAGGCGGTACGGCTGCTCAACGACCAGCAGATGTTTTGCTGTCTCGTTTCCAATCAATCTGGCCCCGCACGAGGCTACTATCCGGCTAGCCATGTGGATGCTCTGCATCTGCGCCTCTGCCACCTCTTGCAAGCTGAAGCAGGGGCGCGTTTAGATGCTTTGTATTACTGCCCTTATCTCAGTCCCCCGGAAGGAGGGACAAATCCAGAATTCAGCCGCTGGAGTACCTGGCGCAAGCCGAATACGGGAATGCTGGTGGCGGCTGCTTGGGAACACGATCTGGATCTGTCGCGCAGTTTTATGGTGGGGGACAAAGCCACCGATATCGACATGGCACACAATGCCGGTTGTACCGGGATTTTAGTGCAGACTGGATTTGGCGATCGCGTCTTGGGTGGCGAGTATCAGCACCACACTCGCCCGGATTTCATCGCGGCGGATTTAGTCGCTGCGGTTGAGTGGATTTGCCAGCAGAATAATTAAAAATTATTTTTAATTTTATTTCTAATTTTTAATTGAGTTTGATAGCTTTAAATTCAAGATTGATAGCCCTAGGATTGCCAAAAACAACACCAATCCAATTGTGCAAGCATAACTCATCTCTAAATTTTGGAAAGCTTGCTCATAGAGATAATAAACAATCGTTTTAGAACTGTTTCGCGGCCCTCCTTGGGTCATAATATAAACCTCTTCAAATACTTTCGTGGCAGAAATCGCAGAAATCACCGCCACTAGCACTAAATACGGTTTCATCAATGGGATCGTAATGTCCCAATGCTTAGCAATCCCATCCGATCCATCAATTGCCGCCGCTTCATAGACATCAGCTGGGATTGATTGCAAGCCAGCTAAATAAATCACCATGTAGTAGCCTAATCCCTTCCAAACCGTCACCACCATCACGCTAAAAAGTGCAAAGCGCGGGCTAGTCAGCCAGGGGACGCCATTTTGGAGAAATGGGATAATTTTTGTATTTACTAACACCTGATTCAACAGACCGTTTTCTGCATAAAGCCAGTTCCACGCAATCCCAGCCACCACCATTGAAATGACTACAGGTGTGTAATAAGCTGCCCGAAGCCAGCTAATTCCACGTAGCTTTTGGTTGACCAGAATCGCTAGTCCTAGCGATGCCACAACCAAAATCGGCACGACACAAATCAGGTAAAGCAGAGTATTCCACAGCGTCTGCCAAAACACCGTATCGGTCCACAAACGCCGAAAATTCTTAAAACCCACCCATTCTGGCGCTTGACCAATCAGAGTATATTCCGTAAAAGAAAGGTAAAACGCTTGTAAGGCAGGCCAAAAAACGGTTAATCCCAAAAGGAACAAAGCAGGCAGCAAAAACAGATAAGGCGTTAATCTTTGCTTAGCGAAAATTCTATCTTTCGGCATCCAATGCTGCATATTAAAAACTATTAGCAATTAGTAATTAGAAATGTTTCAATTAGCGATTCGAGTGTAGTCTATTTTACTGTTGTTGGAAACTTCAGGGTAGTTTAATATACACTAACCATCCTGAAAGGAGCAGCGAATCGCTGCCTCGCCGCAGCTGACGAGCTTTCTCCCAGCTTTACATTATTTCTGTAGGAGACGCCGAGAGTGGAGCGGTTAGAACCAGTTGATCTCGTTGATCTCAAGGAAAACATCAGGGGACTGGGAACACCGTTTGAAATGACTTATACGTTGCAGACAGAAGATGCATTACAAGAGTGCCCTGTTTCAACGGGACAATCTCTATCCGGAGTTCGTCCCCTTTCAACCCTGATGAGTAACTTACCTGGCATGGCCTACCGTTGCCGCAACGACCAGAGCTGGACAATGGAAGCGGTCAGCGAGGGCTGCTATCAGCTCACTGGTTACTCTCCGTTTGAACTCATTGGCAACCGAGAAATCTGCTATGCCCAACTGATTCATCCCGACGACCGAGAGCAGGTGTGGAACGCCATACAAGCCGCCGTGCAAGAATATAGACCCTTCCAGCTTGTCTACCGCATCATCACAGCGGCGGGAGAAGAGAAATTTGTCTGGGAACAGGGTTGTGGAGTTTTCTCCCAATCGGGAGAACTGCTGGCGCTGGAGGGCTTGATCATGATTTCAATCCCTAATCGGGATTTAGACCCCCGCCCCGCTAACACTCTACACCCCTTTGCGAATACGTCTATTGACGTATCCGAGCGCCAGCGGGCTGAAGAAGAAATTAAACTGTTGCAAATCCTAACCCAGGCAATTAGTGCTGCGCCTGATTTTCATACGGCACTTTCAGTCGCGCTACGTCAAGTGTGTGAAACGACCGGCTGGAATTTTGGTGAAGCTTGGATACCCAGCTCAGACGGTACGGTTTTAGAATGCACTCCCGCATGGTACAGCAGCACTTTAGAGCTACAGGTTGAAAGTTTACAAGCGTTAGAGGTTGAAAGGTTGATGAAAGGTTTAAATCAACTTCAAGCGACTAACCTGCCATCAGAACTGCCCCTAACCCTGAGCGAGTTCCGGCGGCAGAGCGAAATGTTGAAGTTTTCACCGGGAATTGGGCTACCGGGACGAGTTTGGTTATCCAAGCAGCCAGAGTGGATTCCTGATGCTTCGATTGAGCCGCCCCCATTTTTTATCCGGACTCAGTTCGCAAGAAATTGTGGACTCAAAGCGGGATTTGCCGTGCCGATTCTCTCTAAAGATCGGGTAGTGGCAATTCTCACTTTCTTCCTGTTTGAATCTCGCCCTAAGGACAAGCGACTGGTTGAGCTGGTGTCAGCAGTGGCAGCGCATCTAGGAACCGTGATGCAGCAAAAACAAGCGGAAGCTGCCCTGAGGGAAAGCCAGCGCCGTCTGGCAAGTTTGATTGACTCCTTGCCAGGGATTGTGTTTTCTTGTGGAAATGACCCAGCGTGGTCGATGACTTACATTAGTGAAGGTTGCTTTAAGCTGACTGGGTATCACAGTGAAGAATTGATTGGCGATCGCGCGGTGTCTTATGATTCCATTACTCATCCTGAGGATTTACCCAAGGTTTTAGAGGCGATCGCTACGGGCATCACGCTTCTAAAACCCTATGTTGTGGAATATCGTATTCTGACCAAATCAGGTGTGGAAAAATGGGTTTGGGAAAAAGGCGCGGCGGTTTGTGACAACACTGGTAAAGTCCTGGGACTTGAAGGCTTCATCACCGATATTACCGAGCGCAAGCGGACAGAAGAGGCTCTACAGCAAGCGGAAGCAAAGTATCGCAGTATCTTTGAGAATGCAATTGAAGGGATTTTCCAGACAACGCCCGACGGACAGTATATTAGTGCCAATCCCGCTCTCGCACGCATCTATGGATATGAGTCTCCGACAGAACTGATGGCGCGTCTGACGGATATTAAGCAGCAACTATACGTTGATCCGAACCGGCGTGCTGAGTTTACGCGCCTGTTGCAAGAACACGATGCAGTTTCAGAGTTTGAATCCGCAGTCTCCCGTCAAGATGGCAGCATCATTTGGATTTCGGAAAATGCCCGTGCGGTGCGCGATTGTGAAGGTAAGCTGCTTTACTACGAAGGCACGGTGGAAGATATTACCGAGCGCAAACGGGCAAAGGAGCATCTGCGGGAGCGGGCGTTTTATGATATCTTAACCGGCTTGCCCAACCGAGCTTTGTTCATGGAGCGCCTCAGTCAAGCGGTGGAGCGAGCCAAACAGTGTCAAGATTTTCAGTTTGCGCTGCTGTTTGTAGATTTGGATGGCTTCAAAAAAGTGAACGACAGTTTGGGGCATCTGGTTGGGGATAAATTATTGGTGGCGTTAGCGGAGCGGCTGCTTCGCTGCGTCGCTCGCCGTCTCGAAACCTGCGTGCGTGCTGAAGACATCGTCGCTCGTTTGGGGGGAGATGAATTTACCCTGCTTTTGGAAGCTATTGACGACCTGAGTCACGCCACCAGCATCGCCGAACGAATCAACCGAGAACTGATACCGCCTTTCTATCTCGACGGACACGAAGTTTTTACTGCCGCAAGTATTGGCATTGTTCTCAGCACCGGATACGATCGACCTGAAGACCTCCTGCGCGATGCCGATACAGCCTTGTATCGTGCCAAAGCGCTAGGAAAGGGACGGTATGAGGTGTTTGACCAAACGATGCACTCAAGTGCCCGGTGAAAGGAAATGATTCCCGGTCTTCCCGTCCCCAGCGGAGGGGGGTGGGGGGATAGAAGTGGTTCCCGAGAAATTTTTATAATTGAGGCGCTGCTGTTGCAGTTGAGCGCAATTACAAATTGGGGTATCCATTTAACAAAACCTTTTAGAAAATTTGGGATGGTAGATTTCGGATTGAGGTTGAATTCGCAAGGGAATAGCTAAAGGCGATCGCGTACAGCCCTTTGGGCATGAAAACAGCGAAGCGAGGCGTTAGCCTAGCGCTGAAAGAGTCAGTTCGCGTCTCTACCAAATTGAGAGTTGGAAAAAATTAAACCTAGCAGCATTAAGCAAAATTGTTATAAACGGTCGCATCAACGCTGTTGCGACTCCTTTGGGAAAACAGCAGATGTATGAACTGGCAATTCCCTGAAAAGTCCAAAATTCAAAGTTTAAAAGTAGAAGAAAAAGAAAAAAAATCCTTTATTGCTAATTTTGCTTTTTTCTTTTTTCCTTCTTTAATCGTTGCAAGTGGTTTGGTGCTAGGGATTTGGCAACCACTGGAACAGCTTGCTTATCGGGGTTTATTCCGCCTCCGGGGAACGATGCCTTGGGATGAGCGGGTGGTGTTGATTGACATTGATGATGCCAGTTTAAAGGAACTGGGTCGTTTTCCTTGGCCTCGCAAGCAATACACCCAGTTGCTGAATCAACTATCCGCAGCAGAGCCTAGTGTGGTGGTATTGGACGTGCTGATGCCCGAAAGTAGTCCGGAAGACGGACAGATGGCGGCGGCGATGGAAAAAGTGGGTCAGGTGGTGTTGGCGCAGGGGTGGGATCGGACAAATAACCCTTTGCGTCCTACTCCAGAATTGAGCAAAAGCGCGATCGCAATCGGACATATTGCCAACCACGAGGATAGCGATGGTTTAACTCGCCAAGTTGTACCGCAACTTGAAGGCGTGCCTCTTTTAAGCATCGCGGCTTCCCAGGTTTATTCACTGGTGAAAGAGCCGGTAAAACTCCCACCGATGAATCAACCGCTGCTCGTGAACTGGCCCGGTGAGGTGCTTCAGGCACCGCACTATTCCTTTGTTTCAGTCCTTCAGGGGAAAGTGCCTGCCTCGGCATTCAAGGGAAAAATTGTGATGGTGGGCGTCACAGCCGCCGCTCTCGATCCTCTAAACACTCCGTTTGAAGGTCATCCACCCGCGAGTGGAATTCACCTGCACGCTACCGTTCTGAATAATCTCTTACAACAAAACTTTCTGAAAACCCCAGACCCCAAGTGGCTGCTAGTTTTCCTGTTGTTGGGCGGGCCAATTCTTGGCTTCACGCTCAACCGCTATCGGGCCAGACACCAGCTGATTGCAGTCGTTAGTCTTTGTAGCGGCTGGGTCATTGTCAGTGTAGTGCTTTTGCGGGTGGGTTACTTGATGCCGGTCGTGTCACCCGTGGGATTATTTTGTTTAACGGCAGCGAGCTTGAGCATCCAAGAGCGTCTGCGAATGAAAGCGCAGCTTCAACACATTGAGCAACAGCAGCAACAAAGGCAACTTTATGACTCGCTGACGGGTTTGCCTAATCGAACCTTATTTATGGAGCGGTTGGAGGTTGCCCTAGAACGTACCTATCAGTTTGAAAATTATCTATTTGCGGTACTATTTGTGGATCTCGACCGATTTAAGGTGATTAACGACAGCTTGGGGCATACGGTCGGAGATAAACTACTCGTCGCGATCGCGCATCGGCTTTGTACCCTGATGCGCCCCAGAGATACGGTGGCACGTCTTGGCGGAGACGAGTTCACGATCCTGCTGGAGGAGATTCAGCAACTGGGTGACGCGACCCGCGTTGCCGAGTCAATCCACGAAGCCCTCGCATCCCCTTTTTACCTTGATGGACATGAAGTATTCGCCGCCGCCAGTATTGGCATTGCCCTGAGCCGGAGAGCCGGAGAGCCGGAGACTCGGAGAGTGGGACAGGATGGTAAGACAATTCCTTTCCTCACACCTTCAACTCTTCCTTCACCCAACACTCAAAAGGGGCAAGAACCCGTACTTAACCCGGAGTGGGACTTGCTGCGCGATGCCGACATTGCCCTATCTCAGGCAAAAATAATGGGAAAAGGGCGTTATGCAGTCTTCCACACGACTTTACATGCACGCGCGATCGCACTTTTACAATTAGAAACCGACCTGCGTCTGGCAATTGGAGCTTTATCTAAGGAAGGTTTTGAGTTCTCCGTTTTGAGTTCTCCTTTACAAGATGAAAATTCAAAACTCAAAACTCCAAACTTCAAACTTTTACCTAACTCTGAGTTTCGGGTTTACTACCAGCCTATTATCTCCCTCTCAACCGGCAAAATTACTGCCTTTGAGGCACTCGTGCGCTGGCAGCACCCTAAGAGAGGGTTAGTTTCTCCGCTTGAGTTTATTCCCGTTGCAGAAGAAACTGGGCTGATGGCGCAACTGGATTGGTGGGTATTGCGCGAAGCCTGCTGCCAGATGCGGGCTTGGCAAGAAAGATTCGTTCAGAATAGTGAACCCTCAACATCCAACTATGAACAATTAACAATTGGCGTAAATCTTTCTGCGATGCAGTTTGCCCAATCTGACATGGTTCAGCAGATCGATCGAATTGTTCGGGAGACTGGTTTGGAAACTCGCAGTTTAAAGCTAGAGATTACTGAAACTTGCTTGCTAGAAGATGCCGATGCCGTAACCGCTATGCTTGAGCAGCTCAGAGCCTTGGGAGTGAAAGTGGGAATTGACGACTTTGGCACCGGCTATTCTTCCTTGGGGCGTCTGCATTGCCTACCAATTGATACCTTGAAAATTGACCGCTCCTTTATTAGCGGCATGGGGGATGAGGAAAATCGCTGGGAAATTGTCCAGACAATTATGACGCTGGCTCACAATTTGGGGATGGATGTGGTTGCCGAAGGTATCGAAACCGCAGAGCAGATGCTTCAGCTCAAGCGGCTGCAATGTGAATACGGACAGGGATACTTTTTTTCTAAGCCCGTAGATGCACCGGCAGCTGAGGCGTTATTGGCAGCACAGCCCCAGTGGTGATAAAAATCAAAAATTGCCTCAAATCGGCAAGGCAATATCAGCCGTTGAAACTGGGAAAAATTTGAGAGTTGAAATAGAATTCCAACATCTCAAATCTCAAATTTAGGGTGAGTCGCTGGGGTGGTTGTAGCTGGAAACAGCTGCTCTGAGATTACCTTTGTGTTCTGCAAGGAGGCGATCGCCTTCTTGCTTCTCCAAACCCGTCCAATGCATCAACAACGCTAACTTGACAGAACGCCCACTTTGCTCCAGCAAATATCCAGCGTCTTCTCGATTTAAATCCGTGAGGTCTTGCAGCATTCGCAGGGCGCGATCGTGCAATTTTTTATTAGTAACGGCGACATCTACCATGCGATTGCCGTAGACTTTGCCCAGCTTCACCATCACGCCGGTGGAGAGGATATTTAAAGCCATTTTGGTAACGGTTCCGGATTTCAGTCGCGTTGAACCTGCCACCACTTCTGGCCCTACGATTAGGCGAATATCTAAATCTGCATCGATGGTGACTTGTTCGGCTGGGACACAAGCAATCAAAATTGTGGTTGCACCCCGCTGACGTGCCGCTTGGATTGCACCGTGGACAAACGGTGTTGTTCCCCCAGCAGTGATACCGACAACAACATCGAGATGGGTAATCTGCCGAGTTGCGATCGCAGATGCCCCGTCTTCATGTTTGTCTTCCAAATCTTCTGAGCTGCGGATTAACGCTCCCGCACCCCCGGCGATAATCCCTTGTACCAGTTCTGGCGGCGTACAAAAGGTGGGCGGACACTCCGCTGCATCCAACACGCCCAAACGCCCGCTCGTGCCAGCTCCCACATAAAACAGGCGTCCCCCATGACGTAACGCCTCAGCCGTCTTATCGATTGCTTCAGCGAGCTGAGTTCTGGCGATTGCGATCGCTGCTAGCGTCTGAGCATCTTCCTGATTGAACAAATCTACCAATTCCAGAGAACTCATCTGGTCTAGATTCTGGCTATTGGGATTAACCTGTTCTGTTAAAAGATGTCCCCGCTCCTCCAGATTCTTCATCCTCGATCCTTCATTTTTTTTATCGTTCATCCTGCCAAGAAAGCGCCGCTATGGGTTACGCGATCGCTAACATCCTCGATCCTTTCATAACAGTCCTTCTAATTGACGGCGAATTCTGTCTAGATCGGAAACTTCCGCTTGCGGAGCATCTGGTTTCCAGTCTGTTTCCTCCAGATTCGTTTCTGGCGGAACCAGAAAAAGACGTTCCGCATCTCCTTCGGGAACAAATCCCTCCGGAATTAGCTTGCACTCGTAACCTGCACCCTCGCAAAATGCCTCGACTTCCTCTGCATCGATGGCTTCAACACTGGGACTGAGAAAATCTTGTGCTTCTAGCAGCATTGCATAGCGAGTCGCATCGTCTTCTGATTCAAACATGAGTATCCAGTTGCGATCGCCAATCTGAATCGAGTGAATCCCCTCGTTGTCAGTCCGAGGATTAAATATTAAAACGAATACGCGCCTAGATGTAGTCATCGTTTTTTATCCATTCTTAACTTAGGATATCTAACTGGCTTCCCTGATATCACGTCTAGTTGCTCTTCCTTTGCTAGCTAGCGATGCGGAGCAATAAAGACAGAGGGAAAGAGAAATTCAAGAGAGAAGATTCAAATGAAATTGCGAGGAAATCAGCAAAAAAGCTAAATTACCCCCAACCAATAGATGTTAAGACATTTCAGATCGCCATAGATATCCTTTCCTAGCTCAAGCAACTCTACCGTAACGGGCAGTCACAGGATGATGGGGATTTTCTTGATTGCATAACCACGCCCACATCTGATCGCCCAAGCAGAAATGCCACCACTCGTTGGGATGACGGCGAAACCCAGCTTGGAGCATGACATCATTTAATAGCTGCCGGTGAAAATGATACTGCTGTTCGACTGCCTGGGTGCTATTGGCATAATAATCGGGATGCGATCGCGCTGATATTTCATCAATTTCTCCCCCCATATCTATCGTCTTGCCAGTATTGTCTACTAAGGTGATATCCACCGCAGCCCCCGTACTGTGAGGCGGTGGCGTTGCTGGATCGAGGTTGGGGGGTGCCCAAAATTGATAAACTATCTCCCAAATTGCTTGACGCTGAGCTTCTGTTAACTCAATCAAGTTTAAACCTTGAGCCTGAACCACTTCAGCAAAGGTGTAATCTACCATGAATTGCTGGACTTCCACGGGTCGAAAGGCATCAAAGAGATCGATCCGCCAATCTGGATTCGTGACAGCTAACTGGTGTTGGGCGGCAATTAGGGATTCGAGGACACCCTGACGGAGATAATAAGGTGAGCGATCGCCATAAGTCGCACCCAATTTTTCATAAGGATGGGGAGAGACAACCGCAAATTGTTCCAAAGGAATGGCAGTGAGCGGCTCACCACACTCTACAATTACAATCTGCTGATAAGGTTTCATATTCCGTTCTTTCAGACTGACCCTATTTTGCCGTCTGGCGTGAAATATTCAAAATATGCAGTATTTTTATCAGTAGTTTTAGACAAGTTTAATCGACGCTTCAAAATAACGAGATAAAAAGATTTAAAAGCTAAATATCTATATCAAACTTAGAAAATAATTATTAATAAAAAATTAACAGTGCTAGAATCCACAATAACAATCTTAATTCATCCCTTAAAATCTTCTTTCTTTTCTTTCTTCGCGCCCTAAGCGCTAACGCGCAGGCTACGCCAACGCGACTTCGCGGTTCATCAAAAAATTGCTGTATCTAGCGTAATCTTGATAGTTGATTTCCGCAATACCTAAACTTCTGTCATCCCCTCTAAGTCGATGACTAATTCTAGGGGCTGGATGTCTCCCCATGTTTCGCTAATGAATTTCTGAGTAGCCAAGGCGAGTGGAGAGCTAGATTCATGGAATGTTTCGCTAGCTTTGCTTAAATCTTTTGCCTTTTGATACAAAATTAAATAGTCCCCATCTTGGCTGCGTTCGAGAAAGATGGATTCTATAATAACTCCTTCGTTCCTCAGCAATTCCCGCACTTCATCCAATTGATTGTTCAAGTTCTTGAGCCAACCAATTACAGGGAGGGTCAATCCTGGCTTAATCCGAATTTTTAAGCATTGGGTGTCCGCCATTAACTTGCCCTTTATGGATGGATAAAATTGAAAAATTACCGAATTGCGTATTGCGTGTTAGGTTGCTTATTCGTTTTACAGAAAGTTTGCTGTAAACCTCTTAATTCCCGCGATTCTTGCTTCACCTGACCAGACATTGCAGCTGTCTGTAAAGCCATGAAAGCGTTGAAGTCTTCCAGACCATACTTAGTTCTTAAAAGCTGTCGCAGTTGATTTTCTGCTGCAATGGTTAAATAACCTGTTGCCAGAGCCTGTTGTACAAGGTCGCGGATCAGAGACATATTCACCCCTCAAAAATTTTTATATTAACAATATGACCCGGAAAACTAAGTAGTTATCAGTTCGCGCCAGCCAGAAAAATTCAGTGTTTTCAACCGTTCTTTTAATAAACTTGGGCGATCGCAGCTTTATGTATTTCTGGTTTTGCGAATGCTAATAGCAATGAATTATTAGCCGTTAGCGATTCAGAAATGGCTGGCTGTTCAACCGGCTTTTAGATGGGTCATCCTGTTAATCTGCCACACTAGGTAGGAAACTTTTACTCCCCGAAGGGCTATAGAAGTTTCCTACCTAGTGTAAAAGAAGCGGTTCTAGTAAACCTCATCCTATGGACTCACCCGATCGGGTGATTTTCTCAATCGCTAGCATGGTTCGTGCGTTTTGGTCAGCGGTAGCACGTAACGCCAATACCGAAGACCAAACATAGGTGGGAGTTCGATGTCCTGCTGAAATCCCATTTGCTCATACATTTTTCTGGCAACCGTCATCAACTCGCTCGTATGCACTCCAATTTCGCAGGCACCGTCTGCTTTTGCACGCTGAATACACTCCTGGGTGAGCAGTCGTCCGGCTCCCTTTCCGCGATGGGAAGGGGATACTGCCAGCAAGCGAATGGATGCCCACTGGGGCGGAAACAGCCTGCCGTCTGATTTACCAGGAGCAAAGTACGCCACTGTCCCGACGAGGTGACAATCCTCCTGTGCCACGATTAACTGAGCTACCTCGGCTCTCTTTGCGACTTGGGACAAATTCCCCTGAATCACCTCCCAGCCACCGGGCGCTAGGGCGCGTGCGTACTCCTGGTAGGCTGCAACCGAGATTTGCTCGATTTGGGTGAAATCCTGTGACAGGGCGTTCCGAATCGCGATCGCCATATTTTATGTTTGCCTGTCTGATTTGAACTCTACGAAGTTTTCTTGGTTTCACTGATTCGGCGCTGGCGCGGAGCTAAGAACCCAGCACTGAGTATCATCAATCCTGCTAGGATGCTGGGTTTAGGTACGAAAGTGCGATCGCCTTGCTTACGGTTTCCCCAGCACTAACTCTAAAGTGGCATTGCGGATAGAGGTAAAATACTGTCCGACTTCTTGGTTTGACAAAGACACTACAGTAAGCCCTCGATTAGGCAAGTACCACAGCGCAGCAGCAGTCCCGATGCCACTCCCGCTGATTCGCCATGCTTTTCCCCAAGGGGTATCGTTAGACCAAATCCCCAGCCCATATCCGAAACCGCTTCCCAAGTCGATAAAGGTAAGCATTTCCTTGAGGGTGCGAGGCTTCAACAATTTACCCCGGAAAAGTTTATCGCCAAAGCGAATCAGGTCTTGCGTATTGGAAACCATTGTGCCAGCAGCCCATGCTACTGACATATTTACAAATGTAAGATCCTCATCAATTCCATCCTGAGGGTAGATATCCCAATATGCATGAACGATTCCCCCCGGAACGCTATCGGTTCTAGCAGTAAAAAAGGTATTTTTCAGCCCTAAGGGTTTAATAATTCGATTTTCTATTTGACTAGCTAGGCTGGAATTTGTCGCCTTTTCAACGATCATCCCTAGCAAGATAAAACCAGTGTTGGGATAGACCCACTTCCCAATCGTTGGTTGTCGTCCGTAAATGTAGGAAACAAGCTCCTCTGGCTTCCAGTCTCTGTATGGATTCTGAAGGATATCCTGCCAAATCGCGCTGTCGTCGGCTAAGTAATCGTAGATGCCGCTGGTGCCGTTCAAGAGTTGGCGAATTGTAATTTTGTTACTGTTCGGAATATTTTTGGCAATTGAAGGAAGCCATTTGTCTAAAGTATCGTCTAATTTGAGCTTTCCTTCATCCACCAGTTGCAGCACAACGGTTGCCGTAAATGTCTTAGTGGCGCTCCCGATGCGGAATTGATCCTGTGGAGCCACAGAGGTTCCCGTTGCCAGGTCAGCTACACCACTAGACCCAAACCATTGTCCCTCGTCGCGGCTGGCGATCGCTAAAGTTGCACCAGCTACTCCTCCTTTACCTGGAACTCCCGCTGCCAAGCGGGTTTTGTCCAGTGTTACTTGGAGTTGGCGAGCGAGTTTGTCAGATACAGTGTTTGTCGGTGAGTTGCTGTGTTTTTGAGCCGTTAGCAATGAAATAAGATTCGAGCTGCCTGCCTTTGGTGCTGTCGTGCTTGACACTGCTTTACTAGCAATAGCGGTGCTGCCTGAGATACCAAGAACCACGGTTGCGGCAACAGCGACTGATGCAGCTATTTGAGAAAAGTACATATTCGCCATTCCTTGTCAAGTACAATTTTTGCTTGGGTTAGTTTTAGTTTGGCGAAAGAAAGCTATACAATTCCAGATCGAAACTCGATCGAAAAGCGATCAATTTCTAATGGCTAATAGTCACTCTTGTATTAGCCATTGGCTTGTCTTCAAAAAGCGACACGCTTGATATTAGTTTTCCAGTCGGTCGATTTCTTGATGCCACAAAATCTCTGTGACTCGCACAATTCCTGCTTTCAAATGACGGCGAAAGGTGCCGATAGATATATCTAATATTTCTGCGGCTCGTTCCTGGGATGGAGCGGGGTGCAGGTAGGCGCGATCCAAAGCGCGATAAAATTTGGCTTCGCGGGGCGATCGCTGTAACGATTCAACCGCTTCTTGCAACAGCGCTTGTAAGGCGGCAATTCGTTCTGCTGCACGAGTATTGGTGCCTGCACGTTCGATAACCAGATGCGATCGCGCTAAAGGATTATGTAATAGTGCCTCCGGTCGCACGAAATCCCGCAAAGCTTGATGCACCGCAGAGGCAAATTCAGATTGGCTTAAAGGGGAATTGGGAAGTGGTAATGAGGAATGGGGGATTGGTATTCCCTTCCCTTGCCTGATCTCCCCCTCTCCTGGTGGAGCGATCGCGATCGCCCAAGCTGGCAGTTCCAACAAATCATTGAATACGGGAGAAACTCGATAATTGTGCGCGGATACACCATAACGCCGTCCACCCACTTCAAAAGATGTTTCTGGCAGCAACGGCATATTGGCTGCCGTACAAAACAATTCCCAGAAATCCGGTTGAGCGATCGCTGTAAAAATAAAAGCTAAGCCGGGAGTCGTGACGCAGTGCCGAAAAATTTTGATAAAGATGAGGCTTTGAATTTGGGAAACAGCTTGATAAGTATCAGCAGCCATCCAAAAGCGGCAGAACGTAGCCTTCTCACCAAGTTGTAATGCTCCCTGCTGCTGGATATAATTCCACACCGCCTGAGTAGCGGGGTCAACTTGTAAATCTTCTAAACTAGCTTCATCCAAAGTCAGCATCATCATAAAGCCTAGAGGAGTTCCCTCCTCCGACTGGCGAAACACCAACACTCCTTGAGGCTGTCGCGCCAACCAATGTGCTAAAAGCTGGGCAGAAGCTTCCCCCTCGTGAGTCGCCACCATCTCCATCAGCACCGAGCGATCGCTCTCACGCAGCGTGTCGGTCAGCAAGTTGTTGTCTTGCCATATCAAAAATTGTCGTACTTGCGGACTTTTGAAAACATAATCAAATAGGGCGCGTTCTAGTTCCAAACCCTGAGTTTGCAGGATACGTTTGCAGTAATAACCACGGGCACGACCGAACAGTTCGGCATAGCGTTCGGGATTTCGCCAGCGCAAGTCAGCGGAAATTGCTTCCCGTGCTAAGTCGTGGGGAAAGATACCTTGTAATCTCGATTCTATAAACGAAAGTCCTCGCAGCCAGTTGAACAACTCATAAGCATCGGGAATCGCGAGAGTTTCACACAGCAGTGCTTCGGTAGTTAAACGCACTAAAGCACAAACTTCTAATGCTGCCCGATGCAACGGGCTGGGGACTTCTTGCACAAATTGTTCTAATAAAGTTTTCACCACATCCGGCGCAGCTTCTGGTCGAAAATCAATATTGCCGTGCTGGGCAAAAACATCCGCAACTAGGGACATTGCCAGAGGATGACCGCGAGTAAAGTTCAAAACAGAGGAATGCTGTTCGACAGGAATCTGACGTTTTGTCAGATACGTCCGACTTTCTTCTGGATTCAGGTTATCTAAGGATATTAAACGCATCAACGCCTGCCACCCCGGATCGGCACGCCAAGCAGATGACGGGGGTTGACGACCCGCGAGAACGACGAGGGCATTTTCCGGCAACTGGGGTAAGAAAAATTCCCGCAGCCAGTCTTCTAGTGGCGTTAAGGTTTGGTAGGTATCGATCAGAAGGACACAGTGACCAGGTTGGGAAGCAAACCACTCCCAAGGCTGGTTTTGATGCCCCAGACCGATAACCATCTGGAGGGCGCTGAAAAAAGAGTCGGGTGAAGGTTCGACATTACGGGTATCCAGGTAGACGACTGGTGTTTTCGCTTGTTCGCAGATGTAGGCAAACTCGCGCAGCAAAGTCGTCTTGCCAACACCACCCGAACCATGAATATAGAGGAGATGCCAAGGTAATTGCGCCTCGTCCAGCGCCGACTGAAATAGAGTTTGTTCGCGATCGCGTCCTACAAACCGACTACGACGCAACTCCTCTAGACGATCTGATACCCGCGATGACTTCATTTACTCTTTTGTTTGTTTAACCGCCCCAGAAGCGGCGGGTGGCACCGGATCGTAACCGCCAGGATGGAAGGGATGGCAGCGCAAGATGCGCCGAATCGCCATCCAGCCGCCGCGCCAAGGGCCAAATCTCTCTACCGCCTCTAAAGCATATTTGGAACAAGTCGGCTGAAACCGACACGCTGGGGGAAAAAGGGGAGAAATTAGCACTCGGTATCCCCGAATTAGCCAAATTAGTAATATTTTCATTACTGTGCCCTGGATCTAATAGATTGGTAAGGAGAGCTTTTTTTTATAATTCAATCTTTGCGTAAATCCGTGTTGTGGTTAGAATCAATTCCGGATCTATGGCTCCACATTGGGTTAGTTGGGGCTTGCCTGGGCATTCTTGTGTTACTGGCAGAAGGGCTGCATCGCTACACTTCTACCGAACCGGAAAAGGTGCGGAAGGTGGTTCACATTGGCACGGGCAATGTGATTTTGCTTGCCTGGTGGCTGAACCTTCCCGCTTGGGTGGGGATTACGGCTTCAATTTTCGCGAGTGCAGTGGCTCTTTTGTCATACAAATTTCCGATCCTCCCAGGCATTAACAGCGTTGGGCGCAAGAGCTGGGGGACATTTTGCTATGCCCTCAGTATTGGCATTTTAATCGGTTGGTTCTGGCCTCTAAACCAACCCCAATATGCAGCACTGGGAATTTTGGTGATGACTTGGGGGGATGGCTTAGCTGCTCTCATTGGTCAACGATTTGGTAAGCATCGCTATGAATTTTGGGACATCCGTAAAAGTTGGGAAGGCTCGCTGACGATGTTCCTGGTTAGCTATGGGGTTAGTAGCTTAATTTTCCTAGGAGTCCAGGGCAATATCTGGCAAACGTGGGTAGTGCCGATTTTCGTTGCTTTCTTCGCGACTGTCTTAGAAGCGTTCTCCTGGTTCGGCATCGACAATCTGACGGTTCCTGTAGGCAGTGCCGCGATCGCTTTTTTCTTGACTCAGCTGCTTTTACTCACTTAACACTTTTGATAACTAGCAAACAGTTAGTTTGGTTGTAATATCCGTAGAATCCCAGATTACAAATTTTCTGCTTCCATTAAGATAGTTGAAGAAGCCTACCTAGGGACATACTCCCGCTTTATTCAATTTATCTCCAAAGATGGATGTCAATGACTTTTTTTAATCCTGCCGAACCGCTTGTCCGTAGCAAACAGGAAGCCCTTGATTTTCAGGATCGTCAGGGGCTTTTACGTATTCACTTGCAAGTTGGAAATAAAACGCTGATTTCGAGCTTTTATTCTCGAATCGATCAGGCGTTTATTGTTTGGGGTTGGATTACCGCTGCAATTTTTATCAATGCTCAGTTTTTACCTGTTAGCTGGTACGTGCAAGCGATGTTTTGGTCAGCACTTACCTTAGTCGGTACGGTGGGGATGGTGGTGTTGACTCACTTTTGGGTGAAAGTAGAACGCCTGCGCTGGCTGCTTTATAGCTGGGTTGCACTGATGTTATTCGGGATGGTGCTAACTGACTTGGGTATTTTTCTGGGTTGGGGGTTGGTGCTGATGAACCTGTGTCAGTTTTGGCTGGGTCTAAGTACCATTGGCTACTTTTTTACGGGGATGGGAATGCGATCGCGTACTTTCCTGATTAACGGGTTCGTTCATCTATTGGGCATTGGGATCTTGCCTTATGTCGGAGGCTGGCAATTTCTCACCACGGGTCTTGTAATGGCGGGGACTTTACTGCTATTGGCAGGAGTGCAGTGGGATATGCGATCGCCCATTGATTATGACGTATTAACCCCCGAACAAAAGCAGTTTAACCAGGAACAACATCAGCTACGTCAAATGAGTATTTAGAACTTTAAATAAGCTCTAACTTTTGTATTAAATTCCGTACAATTTTATAGAACGCTTGTCACTATAGAACTAGGCAATATTCGGTGCGTGAATTTTCCTCATCCACCGAATATTGCCCGACCATAGCAGGCGTTTTGCTGTTTGTCCTGCGAATTGCCCCACTTAGGAGAACGGCGTCTAGGCGGCGAGTGGTCATTCATTGCCCATTCTCAGGATATGGGCTAACCAAGCCAGTTGAGCGCCAGTTGAGCGTTAAGTAGTGGTACAGGGTTTTTGTCGTTTCCCCTGCTTTGCAGCCACCAAAGGGATGTTAAACCATCCAACAGAGCAGTCTGAGGTGACTGACACATTAAAAGGCGTTCTGGTGGGACTTTTTAGCCATATCAGAATAATTTTTAAAATCATTTCATAAAATTTGGTGGAGAAAGAGCCTCTTTCTCCACCAAATTTCTTATTTTTGACTCCAACAATATAGAAAAAAGCATTCAGGCTGACTACCAATCTTCTTTGCGACGTGCGCTAAACGGTTCCCCTGTAAAGGGCTGCACGCCAGTCACAGGATACGCATCGTCACTTAGTCCAAAGATGCGAGCGATCGCGCCAGAAAAATATTGGATGATATTGTCAAACGTTCGGGTAAGACTCATATCTTTACTCTCCAGATTCCTTTGGGGATTCGATGAAATGTATATTAGTCTTTGATACTTTTATTATGAATATGGCTGGATAGTTTGAGGTAATTTGCAATACTTGTTTGATTAGGTTTGCAATACTTTGCTTAGACTTAAGTCGGCGGTTAGTTTACTTAAGATTTCTACATACTTTTAAATTCATTTAGATTTTGCACAATTAACGCTAGAAACTGATGGTTGGTGGTTAATGGCGAATGGGCAACGCCGCCACGCTCTCTCCTGTGTCTTTTTGGCATCAACTGCCCTTTTCTGTAGCTTTTGAGTCAAAATACTATTAAGAATAATGTATATAACCTAAGAATGACCTGAAGAGGGCAATAAAGCTCTCTTCAGAAACCCTCTTCTTGAAGAACTCATCAAAATGCCTTGACACTATTATGGTGAATATCACTATAATTAGAGAGCCCACACTTGCTAGGAAGCAAGACTATGAGAACTTCCGTGGACGGACTTGTAAAGCATCCTGCTAACCTGCTTCAGGAGCCGGTTAGGGTAGAAGATCGGGAACTCGCGATCGCTTCTGAAGATTACAGCCTCTTAACCGACCTGTATCAGCTGACAATGGCAGCTTGCTACACCGGCGAAGGTTTAGATCAATCACGGGCAAGCTTTGAGCTATTTGCGCGGCGTTTACCCGCTGGCTTTGGCTATTTGATTGCGATGGGGTTGGAACAGGCGCTGGACTATCTGGAGAAATTCCGCTTCAGCCCCAGCCAGATAGCGGCTTTGCAGGCGACCGGAATTTTCGATCGGGCACCAGAGCGTTTTTGGTCGCTTTTAGCAGATGCTCGGTTCACCGGCGACGTTTGGGCAGTTCCAGAAGGAACCGCCGTATTCGCTAACGAACCGCTGCTACGGGTGGAAGCGCCGCTTTGGCAAGCTCAACTGGTGGAAACCTACCTGCTGAATACGATTAATTATCAAACTTTGGTTGCCACGCGGGCGGCGCGGATACGGGATGTCGCGGGGCCAGAAGCGACGCTGCTGGAATTTGGCACCCGACGCGCTTTTAGCCCCCAAGCGTCTCTGTGGGCAGCCAGGGCGGCATTGGCGGCTGGATTGGACGCGACTTCTAATGTACTGGCAGCGATCAAGTTGGGTCAAAAGCCCAGCGGGACGATGGCTCATGCTTTGGTGATGGCGCTGACAGCAACTCCTGGGAGTGAGGGAGAGGCTTTTACCGCCTTCCATCGATATTTTCCGGGTGCGCCGTTGTTGATTGATACCTACGATACAGTTGCCGCTGCCCAAATGCTGGCAGAAAAGATCGATGCAGGAGAAATGCAATTGTCTGGGGTGCGGCTAGATTCTGGCGATTTGGTAGGGTTATCCAAACAAGTGCGATCGCTCTTACCGGATGTTCCCATCTTTGCGAGTGGCGATTTGGATGAATGGGAAATTGCCCGATTGCAAGCAGAGGGTGCTTGCCTTGACGGTTATGGATTGGGAACTCGATTGGTTACGGGAACTCCAGTCAATGGAGTGTATAAACTGGTTGAAATTGATGGCATTCCTGTAATGAAACAGTCGAGTGGCAAGGTAACTTATCCCGGTCGCAAGCAGATTTTTCGCTGCTTTGATGGCAATTTGATGAAAGCTGATCGATTGGGATTGGTGACGGAAAGTCCGCAGTTTGAGCAACCGTTGTTGCAGCCGATGTTTAAGCAAGGCGAACGGGTGTTTCTACCAGAATCTTTAACCCAAATTCGAGAACGGACTGCGATTTCGGTCGCGAGTTTACCAGCGGAGACTCGTCAATTGGATTCGCCTGTTTCGCCGTCGGTGGAGGTTTCAGATGCACTGCTGGAGTTGACGCAAAAAACTTGTCGCGCTGCTTAGGGGAGTTGAGAACGAACCGCGTTGGCGGAGCCTGCGCCTTAGCGCTTAGACGCAAAGGACACGAAGAAAGAGGAAGAAGAGGAATTAGGAAGATAATGAGAATTGCTTTGTTTGGTACGAGTGCTGACCCGCCAACTTCTGGGCATCAAGCGATTTTGAAATGGCTGTCGCAACACTATGATTGGGTGGCGGTTTGGGCTTCCAATAATCCGTTTAAATCGCATCAAACGCCGCTAGAACATCGCTCAACAATGCTACGGTTGCTGATTGAGGAAATTCATCCGAGTTGCCACAATATCGGGCTGTATCCGGAATTCAGTAGCCCTCGAACTCTGGAGACGGTGCAGAAGGCTAGGCAATGCTGGGGGATATCGGCAGATTTTACCGTCGTCATTGGTTCGGATTTAGTAAACCAGATGCCGCGTTGGTATAGAGTTGAAGATTTATTGCAGCAAGTGCATCTACTTGTGGTGCCTAGACCAGGATATGCGATAGATGACTCTGATTTGGAAGCGCTGAGACAACTAGGGGCGCAGATTGCGATCGCTGACATCAAACCACCGGCGGTTTCTTCCACAGCTTATCGTGAGAATGGCAACAGACAAGCCTTGACGACGACCGTTGAGGATTATATTCACAGAGAACGTTTATACGAATGCGAGGACGCAGCTCGAAAAAGATAGGAGATTCGGTAAAAAAACCGGCATTAGCGGATTTTAAAGTCGGAGTCGATAACGTGATTTTCTCAGTCGATACGGCGCAAAACCGACTATTAGTTTTGTTAGTAATGCGGCAGGACGAACCTTTTTCCGATCGGTGGAGTTTGCCCGGTACTTTAGTGCGGCAAGGGGAATCTTTAGAAGATGCCGCCTATCGGATTTTGGCTGAAAAGATTCGCGTGAAAAATCTGTATTTAGAGCAGTTATACACCTTTGGCGGGCCTGGACGAGATCCGAGGGAATGCGAAGAAAGCTACGCAGTTCGTTATCTGTCGGTCAGTTATTTTGCTTTAGTGCGATTTGAAGAAGCTGAATTAATTGCCGATGGGGTTAGTGGAATTGCCTGGTATCCTTTAGAGCAAGTGCCACAATTAGCCTTTGACCATCATAAAATCTTAGAGTATGGTCATCGGCGTCTGCGAAATAAATTGGAATATAGCCCAGTCGCCTTTGAAGTGTTGCCGGAGTTGTTTACTTTGAGTGACTTGTATCAGCTTTACACGACCGTTTTAGGTGAAAATTTCTCGGATTATTCCAATTTTCGCGCCCGACTCTTGAAGCTGGGTTTTCTTTACGATACCAAAGTCAAAGTCTCGCGGGGGGCAGGGCGTCCGGCGAGTTTGTATCGATTTGATGCTGAAGCGTTTGCTCCGTTTAAGGATAAACCGTTGGTATTTATTTAAACGCAAAGGTAGCGCTGTCGCGCTGCTTCGCTAACGCAAAGGTTCGCGCAAAAGTTCGCTAAGTTAAAAAAACAATTTAATTTTATCTTCCTTTGCGTTACTCTGCGTTACCCTTTGCGAACCTTTGCGTTAATCATAAAAAATCAGATAAGGAAAGCCAATTATGAAACAAACCAAAGATTGTTCAAATATTGAAGAAATTCGTCAGGAGATTGATGAAATTGACCGCCAAATTATCGCAGCTTTTGGTAAACGATTTGAATATGTAAAAGCGGCAGCAAAGTTTAAAACAAACGAAACCAGTGTAAAAGCTCCGGAAAGGGTTCAGTCGATGTTGCAGCAAAGACGTCTTTGGGCTGAAGAACAAGGTTTAAATCCAGATGTAATTGAAAAGCTATATCAAGATTTGATTAATTATTTTATGAATGAAGAATTAAAACATTGGCAATCTAAATCCTAATTGCTGCGATTGAAAAATTAGTTTAAATAATCAGAACGACGCAGGTGATAACTGAATATGAAAATTGCGATCGCTCAACTCAACCCCACAATTGGCAACCTCACCAGCAATGCCCAACACATTCTGGAGGCGGCAAGACAGGCAACTCAGCAAGGTGCCCGTTTGTTGCTGACGCCGGAACTCTCTTTGTGCGGCTATCCGCCACGAGATTTGCTGCTGAATCCCGGCTTCGTCGAGTCTATGGCAACGGTGTTGCAGCAGCTAGCAGAGGATTTGCCACCCAATTTAGCGGTGTTGGTGGGTACGGTAGACCCAAATCCGGAGGCGCACGCCGCTGGAGGTAAACCGTTATTTAATAGTATTGCCTGCTTAGAACAGGGCAAAATACAGCAAATTTTTCACAAGCGACTGTTGCCCAGCTACGATGTTTTTGACGAATATCGATATTTTGAACCGGGACTTCAGCCAAATTCTTTTACGCTCGATAATCTCCGCATTGGCGTCACAATCTGCGAAGATTTGTGGAACGATGAGGAATTTTGGGGAAAGCGTAGCTATGCAGTGAATCCGATTGCTGACTTAGCTCAATTGGGTGTAGATTTGGTGGTGAATTTGTCAGCTTCTCCCTATAGTGTTGGCAAGCATCACTTGCGAGAAGCAATGTTGCGTCATAGTACTGTCCGTTACCGCCAACCAAGCATTTACATCAATCAGGTTGGAGGAAATGATGACTTAATTTTTGATGGTAGCAGTTTCGCTTTGAATCACGCCGGGGAAGTGGTGTGTCGTGCCCTTCGTTTTGAGACGGATTTGGTACTGCTGGAATTTGATGAGGAAAAGCGGGATTTGATCTCCCCTTCACTAACCAAGGATAACGGGGAAGTCGCACCGCTTGCGGCAAGTGAAGACGAGGAAATTTGGGCAGCATTGGTGTTGGGAGTGCGAGACTATGCCCGCAAGTGTGGCTTTTCCAAAGTTACGCTTGGCTTGAGTGGTGGAGTAGATTCGGCGTTGGTAGCAGCGATCGCATCCGCCGCTTTAGGGGCAGAAAATGTATTCGGCGTCCTGATGCCTTCGCCCTACAGTTCCGATCATTCTGTCGAAGATGCGCTGAAATTAGCCCAAAAACTGGGTATTGCTACTCAAACTTTAGCGATTGGGCAACTGATGCAGGGTTACGACCAAACGTTAGAACCTCTGTTTGCTGGAACCGCTTTTGGACTTGCGGAAGAGAATATTCAATCGCGGATTCGAGGCAATTTATTAATGGCGATCGCGAACAAGTTTGGCTATCTCCTCCTTTCTACGGGTAACAAGTCAGAAATGGCGGTTGGTTACTGTACGCTTTATGGCGATATGAATGGGGGATTAGCGGTGATTGCTGATGTACCGAAAACTCGCGTTTATTCTCTATGCAATTGGCTGAATCGTAACGGTGAAATTATTCCGACGAATATCCTCACGAAACCGCCAAGTGCCGAACTAAAACCCGGTCAAGTCGATCAAGATTCTCTACCCTCTTATGACATTCTGGATGATATTTTGCAGCGATTAATTCACGAACATCAATCAACTGCTCAAATTATCGAAGCTGGTCACGATCCAGTCGTTGTCAATAAAGTGATGCAATTAGTGGCGCGTGCCGAATTTAAGCGGCGACAAGCACCGCCTGGACTGAAAATTACCGATCGGGCTTTTGGCACCGGCTGGCGAATGCCGATTGCGAGTCGTTGGAGTGCGATCGCATGACGTGGAGTGGATTTTTAGAAACGGCAATGTTGGCTCGTTTTAGCGGCTGATATAGCCCCACTGACTGCCAATTCTTACGGGTGCCAGCCCCTCTTGAAAGGAACCAGCCGCATCAAATTGTGGCTGAATAACTGTTTTGCCAGTCTTGTCCATATATCCATACTTCCCACCAATTTCTACCGCGATTAGCCCTTCGGAAAAACCACCGCGATCGCGTACTTCATTAAACTGCGGCGGAATCACAATTTTTCCGGTTTTGTCCATATAGCCATATTTACCGCCCCTTGAGATGAGTGCCACTCCATCCTCGAAACTGCCTGCATAATGAGACTGCGGCGGGAGAACTAACTTCCCAGTTTTATCGATATAGCCAGTCTTTTTGTCAATCGTTACCGCTGCTAGGTCTTCGTTTGGGTAAAAGGGAGAAGCATACTCAAATTGCGGTTGGATAACCACCTTCCCAGTTTTGTCAATATAACCCCAACGCTGAGGAATTTTACTGCCGATGGCGATGGGTGCTAGCCCTTGGGAAAAACCATCATTTGTCCCATCAAATTGGGGTTTGATGACTAGATTTCCAGTTGTGTCAATAAAGCCTATCTTTAAATTATTATCAAATACCACTGCCCGCCCTTCTTTAAAGGGATAAGCTTGTTTATACTGCGGTTTAATAACTATCTTGCCCGTCTTGTCAATATAGCCTTCTTGATTGCCAATTCTGACGGATGCCAACCCTTCTGAAAACTTATGAGCAGCGGCAAACTGCGGTTTAATAACCAGATTGCGGTTCGTGTCGATATAGCCCCACTTGCCGCCAATACTGGTTGGCGCAAGTCCTTCTGAAAATTGTAAAACTTGCTCAAATGGTGGATTGATAATGACCATTTTTCCAGTCTTATCAATATAGCCGAACTGATTGCCGATTTTTGCGGCTGCCATCCCTTGTTCAAATTTTTCAGCAAAATCAAACTGCGGCTTAATGACAATATTGCCAGTCTTATCGATATAACCTTTTTTTCCGTTACTCGTGACGACTGCTAGACCTTCTGAGAAGTTTTCAGCAGCCTCAAATTGCGGCTTAATAACGCGATCGCCTGTTTTGTCATTTTGGGGCGCTAAAGACGGTGAAGAAGCTTGAGAGGATTGCTGGGTGGATTTTAGGGAACTGACACAGGCGGTAAGAGGAACGATGCCCAAGGCGATCGCGATTAATCCCAGTCTAATTAACTGACTAAAATTCTTATCTTCTAACTTTTTAAATAGCATAGGGTTTCTAGTAGGTAAATATTGGCGTTAATCTCAACCAAGTTTATTTGGTATTTATTTGGTACTCAAGAAATTTAAGCTGAGTACGGCTCGCTCGAATATGGCGCTGGATTTAGGGGAGTGTGGAGATGGCTGGATGAATCTCTCGCAGAGATTGAAATCATTTCCCGACCGAGAGCCAAGAGTAACCTTGAATCCTTATCAGAAATTGAAATACAGTAGACTGGTTGGCTATAGCTGCTACGGCTCCTCATCAAAAATGTTTACTGGATCGGAAACTACGGCGACAGTTTTAATTGTGCTGGTGGCTTTAGGCATCCTGGGTTGGGGCTTCTACCGTGCCAAGTCATTCGGCAAACTCGGCATCTTAGCTTGGTTGCAGTCAGTGGTGTTGATGTCTCCCTGGCTGTTGTTTTTTGGATTGTTCGCAGCGGGGATTTATCTCAACCTGGTGAGCATCTTGTTTATGT
Source organism: Trichocoleus sp. DQ-U1 (assembly GCF_039961925.1). Lineage (NCBI taxonomy): Bacteria > Bacillati > Cyanobacteriota > Cyanophyceae > Leptolyngbyales > Trichocoleusaceae > Trichocoleus > Trichocoleus sp. DQ-U1. Next base: position 50,386 of record NZ_JAMPKB010000011.1, read on the forward strand.
TGATAGCCTCCGCTGGGTTGTACATCTTCATCGGAAATAAACTGCGAGCAGCCGGTCAGGATGCCATACTGCGGGAGCGGGTCTTGAAAATGGTGCAAGAATCCAAGCCGATAGAAGATACTGCTGAGGAAAATGGGGGAGAGACAGCGGCGGCGACGCCAAAAGAGGCGAAAAATGCCGTTACCCAAGAAGTGGTTCCCATTCCGGATGAAGACTTGAAAAACATCCAAGGAATTTTTGGCATCGATACCTTCTTTGCCACCGAAAGCATTCCTTATCAGGAAGGAGCCATCTTCAAGGGCAATCTGCGGGGAGAACCTGCGGCGGTTCATTCCCGCTTGTCTGCGAGTTTGCACGAGAGATTGGGCGATCGCTATCGGCTATTTTTAGTAGAAAATCCGGAAGAGAAGCCGGTGGTGATTGTTCTCCCCAGCACCAACGATCCGAAACCAGCAACCTTACCGCAGAACATCTTGGCAGGCGTTCTCGTCGTGGCGACCATTGCCGCTAGCTTAGAGACGGCGGGAATTTTCCTCGGTTTTGATTTCTTCAGCAACCCAAGCCGCTTTGGAGAAGTTCTGCCCATCAGTGCCGGAATCTGGGTGATTTTAGTGACTCACGAACTCGGTCACTGGTTCCTCGCTCGTCGTCACAATATTCGCCTAAGTTTTCCTTTTTTCATCCCATCCGCACAGATTGGCTCGTTTGGGGCGATTACTCGATTTGAATCGCTATTACCCAATCGCACAGTGCTGTTTGATATCGCTTTAGCTGGTCCTGCTGCCGGTGGTATTGTTTCCCTATTGATGCTAATCGTCGGTTTAATTCTTTCCCACGAAGGCAGTCTATTTAAGGTGCCATCGGAGTTCTTCCAAGGGTCAATTTTGGTAGGTACTCTGGCACGGGTTGTCCTTGGTTCTAGTCTCCAGGCAACCCTGGTTGATGTCCACCCGCTGACGATTATCGGTTGGCTGGGTTTGGTGGTAACAGCGTTCAATTTGATGCCAGCGGGAATGCTCGATGGGGGTCGAATCGTCCAGGCAATCTACGGACGCCAAATCGCTCGACGCGCTACCGTTGCCACGTTAGTTTTGCTAGGAATTGTCTCTCTAGTAAATCCGACGAATCCTTTGCTGCTGTACTGGGCGATTGTAATTCTGTTCTTGCAACGGGGTCTAGAACGCCCTAGCTTGAATGAGATTTCCGAACCCGATGATGCGAGAGCTGCTTTGGGGTTGTTGGCTCTGTTTTTAACCGTGGCAACTCTCCTCCCTCTCACTCCAGGCTTAGCAGGACGCTTGGGCATTGGGGGATAGGCATTGGGAATGAGCGAATGGGGAATTGGGAATGGGGGAATATTCTCTCCTCACCTATTCCCTGTCTCCCACTCAGTCCTATCTGGAGGAATGCAAAGAAGTTTAAACAGTCCTAGAGGGGATTTAACATTTCTTAAAGAATTTCCCTAAAAACGATTAAACTTCATTGCAAAATTAGAAGAGACTAGGAACGGTGTGATAACTTCGTTAAGGTTGACAAACGGCTGAGAGATAACGATGGAGAACACAATAAACGTGCCTTTACAGCAATCCTCAACTCCTTCATTTCGTGAAGATTTTAGTGAGTACGTGGCGCATCTACAGCTTCACATGGCGTTACAAGCGCGCAACCTAGTTCCCACTCTCACCAAGGCTGTTGATAGCCGCGAGCAGCTATTGCAGCAAACTCAGGCGGATATTGAAAAGCTGATTTCTCGTCAAGGCATCTAATTCGGCTAATTTTGATTGATTGGCTGATAAATTGATAGCCGCGCAATTATTTCTAACAATTTTTTGAAACTCCACTGAACTTAGTTTGACAATCAGAGCTTTATCGCTCTGATTTTTTTATGGATTGAATTGCTAAGTAGAGGCATGGCAGGCATGATAGGTATGCCTTTAGGGGCGTGTTTGTGCCATACCCCTACAAAACGTAAATTTTTTACCAGTTAATTTAATCCAGATAAATCAGAGAGACGCGATCGCTTTACTGAGTTGTCAGCACGCACATTATTCCGATTGAGTGCAATTACCGATTCTGCCTGTTGGAGTGCCGATTGCCAAACTTCATATCCTCGACCGCTCAAATGTAGCCCATCCGTCGTTAAGTCCAGACGCAAATTTCCTTCAACATCGCTAAAGCGAGAGTGAATATCTAGATAGCCTGCACCCTGTTGTTGAGCAAGGATAGCAAGTTGTTGGTTAAGGTTACGAATTCGACGGTTTGGGATGGTGTTGATCCGGGTGGGAAGAATGGATTGCACAATGACTGAGCTGCGAGGATGCTCTTGTCGTAAGCGGCGAACAATTTGGCGAAGATTATCGAGAATTGTTTCATCCGTTGCACCTTGGCGCAAATCGTTGATGCCAGCTAAAACGTAAATAACATCGGGACGAGTTTGGGAAAAAGCAGACAATCTTTTCAAGATGCCACGGGAATTATCCCCAGAAATTCCCTGATTCAGCCACAAACTCCCCCCAGGAAGACGTTCTTGGGGAAACCACAATGAGAGAGAATCTCCCACTAATACGGAAAGACGGTTGGAACCTTGACCTTGAGAAACTGCTCTCGCTTCCTTTGCCAGTAGGCGTTTCCACTGTTCATAGCTAGGTTTTTGTAAAGCCAGTGCTTTCGTGCCTGCTTGGTTCGCCCAGTATGACTGAAAGCTATCAACAGGTAGACGAGTATAAATCTTGCCTGCTTTCAGAGCAGCTAATCTTTGGTAAAAAAGTTGACTGCCAGATGCCGGTTTTGTCGTTGCTGTATCCGGTTTCAGCTTCGCTTGTAGGGAGGGTTTCAGTTCTATCGCGGCTTGAGCTGCTGTTGGTGCTAAGGCTGTAGTAATGGTTAGTGTGTCAGTCTCCTGGAAAGGATTCGTCTGCGAACTCAACTGCTGGCTGAATTCAGGAGAGGTGATTTCAATTGTCGGGACGATTTTCTGCGCCACCAGTGGTCCAAAGTCACTCGACTCACTGGAATGCCATAACGCTAACAGGTTGTCAGGCTGTGGGGGCAGTACGGGCGGGGGCGGAGCTGAGATTTGCCCGCCGCTTAACAAACTTACCGCCAACAGATAAGGATCGCCCATTGTGTCTCTACTCCTATCACTCTTTCCTTCCTTTCCCTTTGACAAGGATTATTGGTTGGAGTCAGGAATTTTTAGGAGAAGCGATCGCTTTCTGTTGGCAAGACGCAGGAGCGATCGCGTTTAAACTCCTCTAAAGTGACGGCATACACGAGTCATTTGTCAAGCGCATTCAAAAATAAGCCAAAAAAATAAGTCAAAAGTCGATTTGTGCGCCCTAGGAATCGACTTTTGACTATCTACTTGCAAGCAAGCCAGACTAGGGAATGCGATCGCATTCTGGTTAGGAATACTGCGATATCATTGGCAGTTCCTGATTGAGAACCCAATTGCCAATATCCCGTAGCTTGTAGTCCACTGGGTCGTGCAGGGTAAACGTCCGCAGATCGCGCCAGTAGCGGTCGAAGCCGTATTTCGCAGCAGTGGAACGAGCGCCCATGACTTCAAAGATGCGGGTGGTGATATCCAAGCCAACTTTAGTGGTAAAAGCTTTAGCAGTATAAACAGCGATCGCAACTTCACCCCGTTCCTCATGAGTGAGCGCCAGTCCCTTTTCCCACGCTTTCTGTACCTGCTGCGCTGTCTGACGGCACAGCGCGATCGCTGCCTTTAGCTCAGCCCATAGCTCACCATAGTGCTGCAAAATGTAGGGATCTTTCGATGCCCGATCGACGCCTGAGGTCATCCAGGGTCGAGTCATCGTCGTCGTGTAATCCCTTGCCGCTTCCAAGGCACCCTCGGCAATTCCTAGATAGACATGGGTTTTCGCCAACTGATTCACCACGAATAGCAAGGTGGAAAAGGCACCCTCTGGAGATGGCGACGGGCCGAGAATTTCATCCGGGTTCACCAGGACATTGTGGAAGGTGAAACTACCGCTAGCAGTGCAGCGTTGTCCCATATTGTCCCAGTCGTTGTTGTAGACAATACCTTCTCGATCCTTGGGAAGGATGAAGACAATTGGATGATCGACCCCGTCTTGCACCGCGGCGAATACACGGATATCCGCTGCTGCCACTCCGGTGCCAAAAGTCTTAGTTCCATTTACCCGGAAGCGATCGCCTTCTGGCTCAATTTTGAGGCGAGTGTCCCGCGTGTTAAATGCATTTCCCCAAAACAAGTGATGTTGGGCAGTAGCTCGATAGTAGCGTTCTGCTTGAGCGGGGGTGCCGCTCACCTGACCCACCACTGATAAGATTAGCTGATTGCAGTAGAGTTGCCCCGTAGAACCATCTGCTTTAGCAATTTCCTGAAGAACCTTGTAAGCTTCTACCCAGGTTGCGCCAATACCGCCATATTCTCGCGGTACAACCAGAGGTAACAGTCCTGCTTCTCGGAGTCGTCGTACTTCTTCATGGGGGATACCTGCTTGGCGATCGCGCTCAACGGCACTCGCTGCCAATTCTTGGGAGAGAGCAGACGCGATCGCTGCATAATCTTTCAATTCGATGCGGTTTAGTAATGTAGTCATGGTTTTTTCTCCTTTTTACTTGTCTTTTGTAGTAGATAATTTCTGAACTGGTTGCGAGGCTTGATTTAAAACAACCAGTGAAGAGAACTGTTTCGTAGTTAGCAATAGCGAGTCACTGCTACCGGGTTTTTGGTAACGCCAAGCAAATGCACAGAGTTTGCACATAGGATTTTCTAGCTTTCAATGGTTTTCAGAATTGAAGGTTGGTGTTACATATTTTTTTAGCGATTCACTTTCTTGCCGCTACATTTGTGATTTTTTCTGTATCCCCCCAATTGATGGCAGGGATTTAATCCAGACAATTCGTAAAACGGGTTTAATTCTTCCGCACAATGTAGTAATTGTTTTGAAAATCATGAGCGAGTTGCTTGATTTCCACGCTAGTGAAACCGGCATCTTCCAGCATTTCCAATGCTTTCTCCTGACCCCACATGGCACCAAGCCCCATGCCTCCTGCGGCAAGCGATACAGTCATACAGTGCATACAAGAAATGGTGTAAAGTAACGGCCCTGCCGGATGATCGAGATTGCCATCAACATAACCGGAGGCACGAATATCCTGCATCAAATAAATGCCATCCGGACGCAGTGCTTGGGCAATTCCTCGCAACACTAGATCGGGCTGAGCTTGGTCGTGAATGGCGTCAAAGGTAGCAATGAAATCGTAGTTTTCAACTTCATCCAGGGTGGCAGCATCTTTTACTTGAAAGCGGATATTTGCAAGATTGAGGCGTTGGACTTCGGTTTGCGCGATCGCGATCGCTTCTTCTGAGAAGTCGTAGCCTGTAAACCGACTATTCGGAAATTCCTTCGCCATTTTGGTGATAGCACGACCGCTACCACACCCCACATCCAGCACCTTAATTCCCGCCTTAAGTGCCTCAATCAGTCCGGGAATTAAGGGCAAAATGTGGTCATTCAGCGCCGCAACGACCGTTTGACCGCTATCTTCCGCCATCACTTGATGAAAACGCTTGAAAGCAGAATAGGGAACCCCACCACCCTTGTAAAAGCAGTCGATGATTTGCTCCTCAACACTTCCTAACAAAGGGATGTATTGGGAAAATGCCGCAATGTTGTCAGGACTGGAAGCCCGCGTTAAGAATGCGGCGTGTTCTAGAGGCAAATCGTAGGTATTCTTAGCTGGATTGTATTCCACAAAGCCACCCGTAACCATTGCTCCCAACCATTCGCGCACGTACCGCTCATTCAACCCCGCTGCGTCTGCAATCTGTTGGCTTGTAGAAGGCGGTAGTTCAGCCATCCTGTCAAATAGCCCAGTTCTGTGACCGATAGACGTTATCAGAGCGATCGCGCCACTGTTGAGAATGTTAAGCATCCGTTCGGCAAATGCTTCTGCTTTGGTTTGGTCTAGGGTAAGTGTTGTCATAAAATCCTCGTCATGATTTTCAAGTTTGAATGTGTTATTCAGAGTGCGATCGCAAAAACTTAGATTTCTGTTGCACTCTTAAGCGGAGTTAGAGGAGCTGATAGGTAGCATTCTGAAGAGAAATAGATATCAGAAAAACGGAGGGTATTCGCAGGAATTCAACCCAAGCTGTGTGTCCCTTCAGGATTTATTCGGTATCCTCTATGAATGTTTTTTGATATATGAACAAGCTATCAAGGCAAGCGTTCCGATAGCGTTCTGGAAGCGTTCGCTCCCCCAAAACCTTACCCTAGGCTATGTATGCATATAACCACTGTGAAATTGATGCGATCGCGTACAGCCCTTTGGGTATGAAAACAGCGTCAGCGTAGCGAAGGCTAACACTACTAGGTAGTTGTTCGTTCGTCGTTCCTGATAACTGATTGCGGCTCGTATACACTGCTTGAGACGGTTAATACAAGACCGGAAAAATAGACTTATGCTGTTGCTTGCTGCACAATCCTAGAAAAATTTATATAGAATTTGCGAGTTACCAAAAAGATTGTTATCGGGTATCTTCTCTTTAACACGAGCGCCAGTGATTTGAGTCACAAAAATGTAAGTTTCCGATCGCATTTAATTGAACGCTTCGCGAACGCTGCTTTGAATAACTTGGTATTTAGGTGAAGCAATTCACTAATTAACAACGCAAATACCAAGGAGCAACTTCTATGATGTCCAACATAAAACGTGTAAAAGTAGCGATCGCATTTTCTGCCACTTTAATATCCACTGCTGCCATTCCCACCGCAGCATTAGCTGGAGATAATAAAGTCTACGCTGGAAGTATGTGTCAGCCTGAGACTTCCGCTTCTAATCAGCAATTTAGTCGTGCAGCTGGACAGTTTTCAGTTCAAGGTACCACATCCATTAACCTACATTGTCCTGTTGTTCGGGACATTACATCAGGGACTGAAAATGGCAGCGCAGGGCCTCTTGCTTTTGTGCATGTATTCAGCAGAAACGCTCAGTCTACAACCCTACAGTGCGAGCTGCGGGCTAACCAGCCGAACTCTCTAAGTTTTCAATTCCAGAAATTAACAATCGCACTTAGCGGTGGTGCTACAGGTACTCCGAAGAAGCATGTGTTCAACTTCACGGGACCTGTAGCTCAAACTGCTAACGGAGCTTATGAGGTTGTTTGCTCACTACCACCAGGTACGGGAGTTGCAAGTTACTCCATTGCTGAGTAACTGGGTACATTTGCGAGTCGATTTCCAATGCTCTAATACCATTCTGTTTTTTGCTTGCAACATATAGACTTCTTAGCCCCCCAATTTATTGAGGGGCTGGGGAGATCCTTAATGTATCGCCACACAATCTAAATGGTATGGCTAGCAAACTGGTTGATTAAGGTATTGGAATTTTCTCAGCTACTCTAGCCTAGAGATTACTTTTTATTCCCTCTTTATGGCTACGGTTTAAACGCCGGACGATCCAATACTTGGTATTTGTAAAAAATGCCCAATACTCAAACTAAAAAGTTAGAACTTTGCCTTAAATACTGCCTTAAATTAAATTCGTGTTCATAGCTTAAATCTCTTGAATTTGAAACGAGTTGAAATTTGGTTGGTTATTTCAGCCTTTTCAGGCTAATAAATTTTCATTACTTATTGCCAGCTATTATCACCATGCAAAAACCAATTTATCTAACAACCTTCCTTTGGATTGCTTCAATTTTGTTCGGCAACTATCACCCCTCAAGCAATTCATGGATTCCAATTTTTCAAGCTGTGAGGGCGTCAGCTTCTGAGATTGATATGCCCTTTTGCTATATGCAGACATCGGATGGCAGAACTTTAGACCTCACCCAACTATGCGGTGAGAAACCTCAAGTCATCATCGCAGACCAAACATCTGATGGGGATATTCTGACGGGTCGCATCATCAACGAAACCCAAAAAACAGTTCATTCGATTGAAGTCACCTATAACGTTGTTGGATTAGATGGCAAGGTGATTAAAAGTAGTTCTGTCAATGCAGAACCCTCCACGCTAAATCCAGGACAAAGCGGCTCTTTCAAAGTTCACACGATTATCGGTGATGGCAAATTGAGAGCGACATCTGTTAATTGGAAAGAGTAACAAGAATGGTGGTGGGCAAATGAAACCACGCAGTTATTTAGCCTCAGCGATTGATTGGGTTGAAAACAACAATGCAGGCAAAACTCAGAAATCAGAAAATTTCTGATAGGTTGGCTCTAAAAGTAGTCAATAAGCAAGGGATAGTAAAACTAAATGGTCTGGACGCAGATATCAGCGATCGCTTTTTCGGGTATTCTCTGAATCCAAGACTTTACTTCTACTGATTCCGTTGTTGCTGTGGTGCAACTGTTACTAAGAGGGCAGTCCAGTTGCACTTTCTTCCCTAAGCCATCAAAGAGTTAAGCGATCGCATAAGCACCACCAATATCAGAAGACTCTCTAGGAGGTAGGGTAAACCTACGGAATGGAGGGTCTTATCGTTATCTCCTAGTGGTTGTCTAAATGGGGATGACTGTTATTGTGCATTCTGTAGCTCAGAACTAGGAAAATCTCTCGTAGTCAGTACTTAAGCTTGTCGCAGATAGCGTCAGGAGGCTGGTCTTGTCAAGAGAGCCGAAATGATGACTAAATACTTACAGGAGAATGGTCAGTAGTTTGTCAGCTTTCAAGCATCGAATTTTTCAATTTTTTATGCCATCTTGGGGTAATTACAGATGAGCTAACCGATAGGTCGGCGCTAGGCTAACGCCTCGCTTCGCTGTTTTCATGCCCAAAGGGCTGTACGCGATCGCAGCAGGATTCCATCTGCATATTGCCAAGCCTGGAGAATCGGAAAAACTGGTTGAAGCGATTGCTACTCTAGTTAAATCTAGCAGATAAGTCTGAAGCACCATTGGCCTCTGACTATTCTGACGAAGCACGGCTATAGGATCTGTTGACATGACCTTGAAGTTACCCGGATTTACGATTGTCACTTTGCTCAAAGAAGGGATAAAAGCCGTCCTATACCGTGGAATCAGAGTCGAAGATCGGCGTCCGGTGATTATTAAAGGGCTACGTCCAGAGTGCTGTACGCCCAACAATATTGAGCAACTCAGACATGAGTATGCGATCGCCCAACGGTTGAACACCCCCGGAGCAGTTAAAACCTACGCCTTAGAGGTGCATCGGGGCATTCCTTATCTGATTTTGGAGGATTTTGGCGGGCGATCGCTCGATCGGCTTTTAGAAGACTTTCGGGAGCCGATTCCGTTTTTAAAAATTGCCATTCAAATCAGCAATGCGATCGCCCAAATTCATAACCATAGCATTGTCCATAAAAATATTAAGCCGCAGAACATTCTCATTAATCTGGAAACGCATCAGGTCAAAATCGCTGACTTCGGGATTGCTGCTTTTATCCCCTACGAACAGCAAATGGTCAGCAGTTCCAGCCAGATTGCAGGCAGTTTGGCTTATCTGTCGCCAGAGCAAACTGGGCGAATGAATCGCGGGATTGACCATCGCAGCGATTTATATTCCTTGGGAGTCACCTTCTATGAAATGCTGACCCGTCAGCTACCGTTTCAGGGCAAAGACCCTTTAGAGTGGGTGCATTGTCATATTGCCCAATCGCCGCCACCACTCACAAAGGTAAGACCGGAGATTGGGCGATCGCTATCTGACATCATCATGAAACTGCTCTCAAAGGTTGCAGAAGATCGCTACCAGAGTGCTTTGGGTTTGCAGTTCGATCTGGAACGATGCCTAAAACAGTTGGAGACAATTGGACAAATTCAATCTTTCCCTTTAGGCGAACAAGATATCTCAGAGCGGTTTCAAATTCCCCAAAAATTGTATGGGCGAGAGCGAGAAATTACACAGCTTTTACAAGCATTTGAGCGAGTTGTTAGCCAAGGTACGCCAGAACTTATATTCGTCGCTGGATATGCTGGGATTGGTAAATCTTCTCTCGTGAACGAGATCCAAAAACCCATCGTAAGAGAACGTGGGATTTTTATCTCTGGTAAGTTCGATCAGTACAAACGAGATATTCCTTATTCCACCCTTGTTCAAGCTTTTCAGACGCTCGTTCGGCAAATTTTGACGGAACCTGAAGATAAACTTGCCACTTGGAGAAAGCGAATCCAAGCCGCATTCGGGAATAATGGCAGACTGATTACCGATGTGATTCCAGAAGTTGAACTCATCGTCGGCGAACAACCTCCTGTACCAGACTTGGGACCCGCTGAATCCCAAAATCGATTCAATCTGGTGTTTCAAAACTTTATCAGTATCTTTGCTCAAAAAGAGCATCCACTGGCTGTCTTTTTGGATGATATGCAGTGGGCAGATAGCGCCACTTTGAATTTGATTCAAACCATCGTCACGAGATCAAGTCTCCAGCATCTTTGCTTTATTCTGGCTTTTCGAGATAACGAGGTCGATCTCCTCCATCCCTTCAGTTTGATGATGGAGCAGATTCGTCAAGGTGGGGCAAAAATAACCGAAATTGTTCTCACTCCTCTCAACCTTACTTATGTGAATCAGCTCATTGCTGAAACCCTACATTGTGAGCCGGGACGGTCAGAATCTCTTGCAAAATTAATCATTCAGAAAACTGATGGCAATCCTTTTTTTGTCAACGAGTTTCTCAAAACGCTGTACCAAGAAAATCTGCTGACGTTCGATCGCAACCATCGCGTCTGGCAATGGGATCAAGCCCAGATTGAAGCCCAAGGCATTACGGATAATATTGTCAATCTGATGATTGGGCGGATGCAAAAACTGCCGCCCGAAACTCAACAGTTGCTCAAGTTAGCTTCCTGTATCGGGAATCGTTTTGATTTAGAAGTTTTAGCAATCGTCGGTGAAATATCTCCTCAGCAAACAGCCAACACACTTTTGGAAGCGGTTCTGAGAGGATTCATCATCCCAACAGAGGCAACTGAAAGCATTGAGAAAAGCTATCGCTTTTACCACGATCGCATTCAACAAGCTGCCTATGCCTTGATTGATGATGAACAAAAGCAAGCAGTTCACCTTACGATTGGGCGACTTTTACTTAAAAGTTTCAATTCTGCTCAACTGGAAGAACAGATTTTTGATTTAGTGAATCAACTTAATCTAGCTGTTGGTTTGATTACTGAGCGGACAGAAAAAGACGAATTAATTCGCCTAAATCTAATTGCTGCTAAGAAGGCAAAAGCCTCCACTGCGTACACACCTGCGAAAAGAATGCTTGCTGTCGCTGCAAATCTTTTAAATGAAGATTCTTGGCTTGACCATTATGAACAAACATTTACTATAGTTAAAGAACGAGCTGAATGCGAATTTTTAACGGGTAATTTAGAGGAGGCGGAAGCTCTATTTAAGCTTCTATTTATCAAAGCCAAATCTTATATAGACAAAGCGAATATTTATATACTTCAGCTCAGACTTTATCAAGTTGCAGGTAGGTATGAGGAGGCACTAGCACTCGGATTAGAAGCTTTAAAAATTTTTGGGGTGACTTTCCCGGATTCAGAGGAGCAAGTGCAGGTTGCGATCGCTATCGAAAAAAGCCAGGTATTGGCAAATTTAGGTGACAGACAAGTCTCCGATCTACTCAACGCCCCAACGCTCCAAGATCCAAATCTTAAGACACTCATCGGTCTGCTGACAACTGTAGGGCCGCCTGCTTATCTCGGCAGACCAAGTATTTTTCCTCTAGTTGTACTCAAAGCAGTCAATTATTCGCTGACGTATGGCAATACGGAAGACTCCTGTTTTGCTTATAGTATGTATGCGATGTTGTTGGTTTCTATATTCCGTGATATTCCGACAGGCTACGCATTTTCCGAGATGACGATTCAACTAAATGAGAAGTTGAATGACCCGAAACTCAGAGGAACAGTTCTACACATTCATGGCAGTCATATCAACGTTTGGCGGAACCATATTGCTACCGATATTCCATTTTTAGAGCGAGGATTTATCGGCTGTGTGGAAGCAGGCGATGTGACGATGGCTAACTACAACGGCTATCAAGGCTCTTGGCAGATTATTCAGGTAGGAAGTCCACTTCCCGAAACGTACAATTTAATTCAAAAGTACGTTAACTTTGCCCAGCAATCTAAGCATGAGGCGGCCTATCAGACGATTAGATTGCAGCAGCAGTTTCTCATAAATTTACGCGGATTTACCTACCACAAGCTGACCCTAAGTGATGATAGTTTAGATGAATCGCACGCCTTTTCCATCCTTACGGATGCAGGCTTCGTCAGTGGAATTATCTTTTATCACATCATCAAATTAATTGTGTTTTTCACCTACGAACAGTATGAGGAGGCGCTGAATTCTGCCTTACAAGTGTCCGTGTTTCCAGTTACAACCCTGGCATTACCAATCGAAACCGATTATGTTCTGTATCACTCGCTGACCTTGGCGGCTCTTTATCCAACTGCATCTTGTGAAGAGCAGGAAGGGTTTTTAGAAACCTTAGAAATCCATCAGCGACAATTACAGGATTGGGCGAGCCACTGCCCTGCTAACTTCTTACATAAGTCTCAATTAGTGGGGGCGGAGATAGCTCGAATTGAGGGTCGGGACATGGAAGCAATGCGCCTGTATGAGCAATCAATTCGCTGTGCCCGCGAGCAGAAATTTGTGCATTATGAAGCCTTGGCGTATGAGTTAGCAGCTAAGTTTTACTTAGATCGGGAGTTTGAAGCGATCGCTAAAACCTATCTGCAAGAAGCCAGGAATGCCTATCGGCGCTGGGAGGCGCTCGGCAAGGTCAAGCAGCTTGAGCAGCTCTATCCGACCTTATTGCCGCAACCGTTGCCGCAACAGCCCCCTGCCTCCAACGAAACGTTTTTAAGCACGGGGGAGCAACTTGACTTTCTATCGGTTGTTAAGGCGTCTCAAACTATTTCTAGCGAAATTGTCTTCTCTCGACTTTTGAAGACATTGATGCAGATTGCGCTTGAGCAAGCAGGAGCCGAACTGGGTTATTTGCTGCTTTTTCACGAGCAGAATCTAGTGATAGAAGTCGAAGCGAAAATAAATTCCCAAGCAGAAAAATTTAATGTTTTTCGACCTGAATTGGCGGGTGAAATTGCATTGCCTCAGTCAGTGCTGAATTATGTGCAGCGAACTCAATCAACTGTGATTTTGCCCGATGCCACAGAGCAGAATCTATTTTCGGAAGACGAGTATGTGATTCAAAAGCAACCGAAGTCTGTACTTTGCTTACCGCTTGCCCGTCAGTCAAACTTGCTGGGAATTTTATATTTAGAAAACAACTTTATCCCAGGCGCTTTTACACACGACAAGCTTTCCGTGCTGGAAATTTTAGCAGCTCAAATTGCCATTTCCCTGGAGAATGCTCGTCTCTATCAAGGGTTAGCACAAAGTCAAGAACAACTTAACCTAGCGTTGAAATCCGCCCAAATCGGTGTTTGGAGTTGGGACATTCTCAACGATCGGTTTGACTGGGATGAGCAGGTTTATCAACTATTTGGAGTCACTCCTGCAACGTTTGTTGCCACCTCAGAAGCCGTGTTGGCTCGCCTGCACCCAGAGGATCGGGAATCGCTCGCCCAATCTTTGAGCCGAGCGATTCACGAAGGCGTGGAACACGATCTGGAATATCGAATTATCCGGGATGACGGCAGCATTCGCTACGCTGCTTGCCGGGGAAGAGCCTTTTTCAACGAAGCGGGCACAGCGACTCGCATGAGTGGTGTTGTAATTGACATCACGGAGCGCAAACAAGCTGAAGAATCTCTGCTGATTTCTAAGGCTGCTTTGGAGCAAATGCCCGATGCTGTTGTGTTAACCGATCTGGAGGGAAATATTCAACGCTGGCTGGGCAACGCGGAGCAGATTTTCGGCTATACGGCGTCCGAAGCGATCGCTAAACCCCTGAATTTCTTACATCACCCTGACATTGCAGCAACGATGACCGCCCAAATCATCCAGTCGATTCAGGAAACAGGAGGATTTTGTGGTGAAGTTCCCTGTGTGAGAAAAGATGGGTCGAAAGTGTTGATTGAAACAACATCAAAGCTTGTTTACGACAAGGCTGGCAAGCCGCTCTTTTTTGTGGGCATCAACAAAGATATTAGCGATCGCAAACAGGCTGAAGCGGAACGTGCCCAATTGTATGAAGAGCAAACCGCCCGCCAGGAAGCAGAAGCCGACCGGCAGCGAGCCGCGTTTTTAGCTCAAGTCAGTGCCACCCTCGCCTCTTCCCTCGATTATGAAAGCACGCTTGCCAGCGTGGCAAGCTTGGTTGTGCCCTACTTCGCCGACTGGTGCGGCGTAGACCTTCTGCAAGACAACCAATCGATTCATCGAGTCGCCGTTGCCCACCGAGATCCGGAGAAAGTGAAACTCGGCTGGGAACTCCACCAGCGTTATCCCAGACCGTTGGATGCACCGACAGGTGTGCCAAAGGTGTTGCGTACCGGACAAACAGAAATGGTGGCTGAAATTTCCGATGCAGCCTTGGCAGAAGCGGTCAAAGATGCAGAGTATCTGCGAATTCTGCGCGAACTGGGTTTAAAGTCCGGTATTATCTCGCCGTTGATAGCACGGGGACGGATTCTCGGTGCCATTACATTTATCACCGCTGAATCCGTTCGTCGTTTTAGCACCGCCGATATCTTATTGGCGGAAGATATTGCTCATCGGGCAGCGATCGCCATCGACAATGCCCGCCTCTATCGGGAAGCGCAGCAGGCGCAACAAACGGCGGAGCGAGCAGCAGAGCGAATTGCCGGCCTTCAGTCCATCACCGCTGCCCTTTCAGAATCGCTCACACCCGCCCAAGTGTCTGAAGTGATCGTCGATCGGGGCATGGCGGCTTTGGGTGCTAACTATGCTCTGGTGGCATTGCTCAATGAAAGGGGTACGGAACTAGAAATTGTGCAAGCGGTTGGCTATGAAGTGAATCAAATCAATGGCTGGCAACGTTTTTCCATCGACGCAGCAGCCCCTCTGGCAGAGGCGGTACGGACTGGGCAACCTGTTTGGGGTGAAACGTCACAAAAACGAGCAGCCCGTTACCCTCATTTGGCTGAAGCCTATACTCAACTTAACTTTGGGACTTGGGTTTCGATTCCGCTGATGGTAGAGGGTCGGGCAGTGGGAGGGCTGTCTCTGGGCTTTACTGAGCCGCAAGAACTTAACGAGGATGACCAAGCTTTTATCTTGGCACTTGCCCAACAATGCGCCCAAGCGATCGCTCGTTCCCATCTCTACGAAGCAGAACGAACCGCGCGAAGTGCGGCGGAAGCGGCAAACCGGATCAAAGATGAATTTTTAGCCGTTCTCTCTCACGAACTGAGAACGCCGCTTAACCCGATTCTGGGTTGGGCAAAACTCCTGCGGAGCCGCAAGTTCGATCCGGCAACCAGCGATCGCGCCTTAGAAACTATTGAGCGCAACGCTAAGTTACAAACCCAATTAATTGAAGATTTGCTCGATGTCTCCCGCATCCTGCAAGGGAAGCTGAGCCTCAACGTCTACCCGGTTGACTTGGTATCGACGATTGAAGCCGCAATCGAGACGGTGCGTTTAGCAGCCGAAGCCAAATCTATCCAGATTCAGACCATCCTCGAACCGGGCGTCGGGCAGGTTTCCGGCGATGCCAATCGATTGCAGCAAGTCGTTTGGAATCTCCTTGCCAATGCGGTTAAGTTTACTCCGGCTGGGGGACAGGTCGCGATCGCATTAGAGCAGGTCGAAGCGCAGGCTCAAATCCGCGTAACTGACACAGGCAAGGGGATTGCACCTGAGTTCTTACCCTATGTCTTTGATTATTTCCGTCAGGAAGATGGTACCACCACCCGAACCTTTGGGGGATTGGGTCTAGGGCTGGCAATCGTCCGCCATCTCGTAGAACTTCACGGCGGCACTGTAAGTGTATCAAGTCCGGGTGAAGGACAAGGTGCAACTTTCCTAATTAAGCTTCCCTGTTTGCAGAATGATAGAGAAAGGCAGTCGGATGAAAAAGACAACTTCTCAGTTCTGACTTTTGACTCCTTACCTTTGTCTGGCTTACAAATTCTCGTGGTGGATGATGATGCAGATATGCGAGAGTTTTTGTGCTTCCTGTTGGAGCAATATGGTGCAACTGTGACCTCCGTAGCCTCAGCCGTTGCAGCGCTGACAACACTAAGCCAATCCCAGCCAAATGTCATCATCAGCGATATTGGAATGCCAGAAATAAATGGCTATATGTTGATGCGACAGGTGAGGAGTCTGAAACCAGATCAAGGAGGAAACATTCCAGCGATCGCTCTGACTGCCTATGCTGCCGAGATGGATTACCAACAAGCGATCGCCGCAGGATTTCAACAGCACATTTCTAAGCCTGTGGAACCAGAGGCATTGGTGAAGGCGATCGCATCATTACTGTTTCTTCAACCTGACAGTGAGACTACAAAGGTTTTTTGATTAAGAGCAATTAGACAGGTTTGATACATTTGATCCAACAGATGGTTCCAAAATATCAACTGTCCAGATCCGGGCGAAGGGTAAGCCAGCTTTCCGAAAGGACTTCCGCACAGTCTCAGCATCAGGTGCCTCAAATTCGCAAATTACTTTAGCGCGATCGCGTGCCATCATTGAGCGAATCCAATGAACATTGTGTGCCCGGTGACAAGGTATTCCGATTTCAAGATCGTGGTTCCACTTCTGTTCGGTGATCGGTGGCTCAAATATCTTTTCTACAAGGACACGAACCATATTTTCCTCCTGATTGATTGAGCAATTTAGGTTTTTAAATACAGGACTTACGCACTGAAAACTTGAAGCCTAGATTCCCCTAACCCCCCGATAAATTGGGAGGAACTGGAAAAGTCTCCTTTTTTAAGGGGGACGCAAGGGGGATCTCTGCGTTAGTCCTCAGCTCCTGCGGTAAGCGATTGATGGCAGTTTGGGCACGAACGCTCAAGACGCGAGGGTCAATTTGGTGCTGTAAGCTTTGAAATAGCTCTGCTGCACGCTTATGTTCGCCTAAAGCTAACTTTCCCCGAATGAGTGCAGCCCAAGCTAGGGCAATTTCACTGGGATGATCTACAATTTGCGCGGCATGAAGTGCTTCTTGAGCGCGGGAGATCGCTAATTCAACGCGACCCCTTTCCAAATCCCTTGCCGCTGCAAAGCTCAGGATATAAGCTAGCATTCGGTTCGCATCGATCCGACGCAGGGTGGATAATGCTGGCTCAAGTGCTTCTTCAGCGCCCATTTCTCCGATAACATAACGGGCGAGCGAACTCAGGGCAACGGCGAATGGGCCTTCGCTGCCTTCACCACTAATTTTTGTGGCAACTGCTGCCAGTTCCTCGGAGTAAGCGATCGCCTCTGTCGGATTGCCCGCTTCCAACTCGGTCATCGCCAGATAAGTCAAACAAGCACACTCTCGCCAGCGATCCTGTTCCGCTTGCGCCATTCGCCATGCTTGTTCCAAAAGAGAACGCGCCGCCGGGAAATCCGCTGCATGACGGCGCACGCATCCCAGACCACAGGGAATATCGATAATTTCTAGCCCCACTCTCGCTGCAAGCGGCTGTGCTTCTAGCAACAGCGCCTCAGCACGGGGCATCTCGCGTTCGGTTTCGGCGAGGCACCAACCACTGTGAGCCAGCATCCGGGCGGTAGTTGCCGGACTTGCCAATCGTCCTCGTTCCACGGCTTGGAGCGAGTGTTCGCGGACGCCCATGAGATTTCCGCGATCGTAGTTCAGCACGATTAAGGCTTCTAGAGCGATCGCTTCTTCATCCTTCAAACCAAGGGCGCTGGCTTCGGTAATCAGTTGATGCAGGTTATTTTCGAGTTGGGGGATTTGATTTCTGGTAACTCCTGCCAGAACGTAGACTTTTAGCAGCCCGATGTGAAGTCGAACCCGTAAAGTCTTTTCAAGGTTCCGGCAATGCTGAATTCCCCGTTGAGCCAGTTCCGATGCTTCTGAGTAGGCGAACTGGCGCAAGCAACGTTCGGCAGCTGCCTGGAAAGCTGAGGCGGCTAAGGAATCATGACCGCCCAATGATGCATGATGCGCGACATCGCTGGCTAGGGCGTTGTCAGGAACCGAGAGACGATTCAAAGCCTGGGCAATCTGCAAATGCACTAATTTACGGCGGGGTTCTGACAACTGGTGATAAGCGACTTTCCGCACAACATCATGAGCAAAGTCATAGCCAGTTTCGTTATTTAATAAAGCTCCTGGACGGATAATCCCCTGCCGCTCCAGTTCTTCCACGGCTAAAAGTAATTTAGAGAGCGGATAGTCGGCAACCCGTGCCACGATTGTCGGATTGAAACTTCGTCCCAATGCAGCTGCCCAAGGTAAAAGTTCTCGCGCCGGTTCGTCGAGTTGCCGCAATCGGTCTTGAATCAAGGCTTCCAGATTGTCGGAGTAAGCCGTGTCATGCTGGGCTAGGGCACGAGCCACTTCTAGAGCGAATAGGGGATTCCCGCCACTATCTACAAAGACGCGGTTTCCATCCACATCGGTATTAATCGAGCGAGTCAGCTGAACCACTTGCGCTTGATTCAATAGTGGCAGTGAGATGGTTTGCACCCGCTCCTCCCGCCGCAGCGCTTGCACCAGCTTACACACAGGCACATTATCTGATAACTCGCGTTGACGAGCAGAGAGGGCAAACCAAACGGAGGAATGACCCAGCAGGCGGATTGCATAATGCAGGAGTGCCGTAGATGCCTCGTCCAGCCACTGAATATCATCTAGGATAATGACGGTTCGTTTGCCATTACTCGAAAGTTGGGACAGTAGGTTGACTACTGCATCGAATAGCTGAGAGCGATCGCCCGGATCTCTTCTTCCCTCCATTTCTGGAAATAGGGAACTCAGTTCTGCTGGCAATTGCGATCCTGAATCACGAGCGATCGCCCGCAGTGCATCAATCCAAACTCCATAAGGTCGCAGCATTTCCGCCTCAAACCC
Source organism: Trichocoleus sp. DQ-U1 (assembly GCF_039961925.1). NCBI lineage: Bacteria > Bacillati > Cyanobacteriota > Cyanophyceae > Leptolyngbyales > Trichocoleusaceae > Trichocoleus > Trichocoleus sp. DQ-U1. Next base: position 69,328 of record NZ_JAMPKB010000011.1, read on the forward strand.
GCGTCCCCAGAGTACGCGACCGTTGCTCGTGACAACGGAAGCAAGTTCTTCCAGCAGGCGCGTCTTCCCAATTCCCGATTCGCCAACCAGTAAAAGGATTTCTGAAACGACCATCCGGGTATCGGATGCCATCCAATTACAGATTGTCGCCCATTCCCGCTCTCGCCCGATTAGGGGAGCCAAGAATCGGGGCTGATTCTCTCCTTGGCTCCCCTTTTCCACTGCTCCCAGCGCCTTCAAAGCAGCCTTTTGGGCTTCTGTTAATCCGGTCACTCCGGTGATGTTCATTCCCTCATAAGGTCGATCCGCCCTTAAGGTTTTTACACACTCACCCGTCTGCACATCCCAAAGCTTAATCGTTTCATCCTGGCTGCCACTCGCGACCCTGCGGCTATCCTGGCTGAAGATAACTGACCAGACTAAATTGGTGTGTCCCTGCAAGGTATGAAGACAAGAACCGTTTTGGACATCCCAAAGCTTTACTGTCTGGTCGCTACTGGCACTAGCAAGGATTTGACCATCTGGACTAAAGGCAACTGACCACACTCGGCTGGTATGTCCTGCCAAGGTGCGTCGGCACTCTCCTGTCCGCACGTTCCATAACTTAATACTGTGGTCGCCACTCCCACTCGCTAAGGTTTGTCCATTGGGGCTGAACGCGACTGACCAAACCCAATTGGTATGTCCTTGGAATGTCTGACCGCATTGCCCTGTTTGTACATCCCAAAGCTTTACCGTCTGGTCGTAACTTCCACTTGCCAGAGTATAACCATCCGGGCTAAAAGCGATCGCGCAAACCCAACTGGCGTGTCCCTGCAAGGTACGTTGGCAAAGCCCTGTGTCAATATTCCAAAGCTTCACCGTCTGGTCATCACTACCACTGGCAAGGGTTCGACCATCGGGGCTGAAGGCAACTGACCAAATCCCGCAAGTATGCTCTTGCAACGTGCGTTGGCATTGTCCCGTTTCAATATCCCAAAGCTTCACCATTTGGTCGCCACTCCCACTGGCGAGAGTGCGACCGTCTGGGCTAAAGGCAACCGCCGAGACTGAGCTAGTGTGACCTTGCAAAGTTTGAACGCATTTCCCCGTGCGGAGATCCCACAATTTAACGGTGCGATCGTCGTTCCCGCTGGCTAAGATGCGACCATCTGGACTCAACGCCAGCGATCGCACTCGGTTCGCATAACCCTGTAGCGTTCTGCGACATTTACCTGTAGGGGCGTGCCACAACTTAACGGTATGATCGCCGCTACCGCTTGCGAGGATTTCTCCATTCGGGCTGAACGCCACCGACCGCACCCAATTTTGGTGCCCCCATAATGTTTGGTAGCATTCCCCAGTCCGAACTCGCCACAGCTTCACACTGCGGTCTTCGCTGCCACTGGCTACCGTTTGACCATCCGGACTGAAAGAAAGCGATCGCACCCAGTTTCCATGCCCTTTGAGAGTTCGGCTGCATTCACCCGTCTTAAAATTCCAAAGTTTAATGGTGCGATCGCTACTACTGCTGGCTAAGGTTTGACCATCCGGGATAAAGACGACCGACCAAACTCGCTCGGCGTGTCCTTGCAGGGTTTGGCAGCATTGACTGGTTTTGAGATCCCACAGTTTAATCGTGCGATCGTCGCTGCCAGTTGCCAGGGTTTTTCCGTCAGGGCTGAATGCTACCGATCGCACCCAATTTTCGTGACCCTGAAGCGTTTGGCAGCACTGTCCTGACTGGACATCCCACAACTTGACCGTTCGATCCTCACTCCCACTGGCTAAGGTTTGACCATCCGGACTAAAGGCGACCGACCAGACCTGATGGGCGTGTTCTTGCAAAGTCTGGAGACATTGTCCTGTCTTGAGATCCCACAATTTAATAGTCTTATCATCGCTACCACTCGCCAGGATATTCCCTTGAGGACTAAAAGCGACCGACCAAACCCAATTGGTATGTCCTTGGCAGGTCAGTAAATTTTTCCCATCTGCTACTCTCCACACCCGCACCTCGCGGTTAGTATCCCCAGTCGCCAGAAGTTCTCCGTCTGGACTAAAAGCAACGGCAAGGGCAAAGCTCAAGGGTTCTGTAAACACTGTTTTAGAGAGGTCGGCATCAGCAAGATTCACCTGATGTAAATTCACTTCTCGTAAATCAGCCTGCCAGAGGGTGAGATGGGAGAAGTCATAACCTGTTAAGTCTTTTTGCAATTGAACGAGCAGATTGAGGATATTGCCACCTGCATATCCGGGTTGTCGTGACCATTCATTTCGCAGTTTTGAAAGCAGTTGAGTCAGCTGCCGCTCAACGTTGTACTGCCCATACAATCGGGTAATTAAAGTGTTTAAAACGGGTTTAACAATTTGTTGGCGCTGAATCTCTCTGATGTAATCTTTGCCCTGAGGCTTGAGCAAGGCGTGGCTGTGCAGGATGGAAATTAGGGGTGTCTGGTTTTCGGCTAGCAATTCCCCATTTCCGACTTCTAAATGTTGAATTTCTTCACAGACTTGGGCAATCAATCGCTCAGTGATGTACTCCATCACCACAGGTTGCTGGGTATAGCTGCCTGACTGCTTTTCGATCAGCGATCGCCAACTGAGAGAACCCAATGCTTCTAGTAGGTCTGCACGAGAAACGGTGGGAACGATATCCTCTGCCAATTCCGAGAAGTTTGTCCATTCTCGATTAATGGCAAGCCAAAACATAATTGTTTTTTCTAAGGGAGAGCAACGCTGACACTGCTGGTCTAGCAGTCTGTGAATCCCATTAAAAATCGTGGTATTTTGAGCGAGAAAATCTTGGATCTTGCCATCAAAAACATCTTGAATGGAAGTGGCAACAATCTTCAATGCCAAAGGATTACAGCCGTAGAACTGACACAAATGCTGTTGCTGTGCCTCAGAACCGATTAATCCTTTTGCTTGAATGAGTGCTTGCGCTGCCTCTGGCGATCCGCTCAGTTGCAAGGTTCGCACAGGTAAAGCTGAATTCCCATCAACTACACCTTCTAAGATGCCCACCTCAGCAGGCTTCTCCCGACTGGTCAGCACCAGGCAACTTTGATGAGCGGTTTCTGCGATCGCTCGCAGCAGTTCCCCGTAGCCTTCATATCCCGGACGATACTGCCCCGGACAACTGACCTGAAAAAGGGTTTCTGCATTGTCTAGAACGATTAGGCAGCGAGAATTTCGCAGCCAATATATCAGTCGTTCAAGCTCACTGCCTGTCTCTTGTTGTTCCGACAGAAAAGAGATCGAGTCGTGCAAAAGAGTTTCTAGGGTGGGAGCATTTCGTAGCGATCTCCAAATTACAAAATCAAATTCTCCCTGGATTTCCTGCGATAGTTTGGCGGACAAGGCAGTTTTTCCAATTCCACCCATGCCTAATAAGACAACTAGCCGACAGCGATACTGTAAAATGCACTGCTTGAGCGTGTTTAGCTCTTCTGTCCGTCCGTAAAATAGGCTTACATCGATGATTTCGCCCCAATCGCAACGAGGTTGCCTGTCGTTTTGAGGGGGTGTATTTAATTCAGAATTTGTATTGAGTAATTCAAAGCTTTTTTCTCGACTGCTTATCCCTTCAGAATCTTCATTCAGCAGGCGATCGTAGAGGTCGCGGGTAATCGGGCTAGGATCGATTCCTAACTCTTCCCGTAAAAGCGTCATGCAGCGGTGGTAGATTCGTAAGGCACTCGCGCGATCGCCATTAAGCGCGTGCAGTTGCATCAAGTCACCATAAGTTGCTTCGTTGAGCGAGTCAACTTCTAACAACTGCTGGGCATAGCGCATCGCCGTCCGGATATCCCGTTGCTCCTTTAACAGGCGAACCAACCATTCCAATCCTTGGATAAAAATTTGTCGCAGTCGTTCCTGTTCTGGAAAAATCCATTCGTCGTAACAGTTAGGCAGTAAATCCCCCTGATAGAGGGCTACCGCCTGTTCTAACAAGGTTCGGACGGTTTTCCGGTCAGCCGCTTGTTCTGCCTCCTCCGCTTGAGCCACTTTCCGCTCGAACTCTGCAACATCTAACGTAAAAGGTGCATCTGAGCGCCACTGTAGCGTTTTTGTATCTACTTCAATGAATCGATCCGCGTCCGGCAAAACCCGCCGTAAGTGGTGCAGTTCTCTTCTTAGGTTCGTTCGGGCTTGCTCGTCTGTTGAGTCAGCCCAAAACAGGGAAGCCAGCCGCTGACGAGGCTGAGGCGTGCCCCTGTGCAGCACCAGATATGCCAGCAACGATTGCGATCGCTCCCCGCTCACGTCTGTCACCGGCTTTTCGTCATAAGTTAGGCGAAAGCCACCTAGCAATACGATCTCTAAAGTAGGCAGCATCATATTTTTACTCTGCCCGTCCATTTGGTACTCAGTCTATAACTTTTCGCAGTTTACTGACAGCCGCTTGCGATCGCAGTTAATACTCATCAACTTATAACTGCTCTTTGTCAGTATTGTTAGAAATAAATTATTAAATTCCGATAAAAAGCCGTTTGGGGCATTCTTGCCTTAAACCTCAACTTTCCAGTAAGTAAGGGTTGCTATTTTTATAAAAATATTTTCCCGCCCCCTTCATTCATTATTGTTGCCATATCCTCTTCTGATAGTTTTTTGTTTATACATAATATAATACTTAAAAAAATAACTTATATTTTAGCTAGGTTTATTTTTTCTGCATTAAAATAGTTAGCTTACGCTGATTATCTATAGAATGTTTATCGGTAAATATTTTTAGATATTGAAACTAAAATAATTAACGAATAACTTTATTTTCACTTTACAGATTCGGAGATTTTAGCAACTAACTCCGAGGCTCGATCTATTAAAGATTTCTCAATACCAACGCTATAATTTGGATGATTAATAATTGCATTTACGACTTCTCCCAAATCAGCATTCCCTTTCCTTGCTCCCAGTCCATTAATCGAGCATTCAATTTGCCTGACACCCCAACTGAGAGCTGCGATTGAGTTCTCTACTGCTAATCCCATATCATCATGACAGTGGACAGAAATCGTAGCCCGATCGATATTTGACACCCGATTAAAGAGCATATTCAGCAACCCTGAGAATTCTATTGGCGACGATAAACCAAGGCTGTCAGGGATACTGATTGTTCTGGCACCGTTTTTGATGGCTGTTTCAATTGCTTTGCAAAGAAAATCCGGTTGGCTTCGAGGAGCATCAAAAGCACTCCACTCCACATCCGCGCAGTAGTTTCTGGCAAGTCCAATAGAATCGTGTATCGCTTCTAACGTTTGTTCTTCAGCCTAGGTTGATTGATGTTTCAAATTAACTTGGGTGTAAATATGAATTCTGCCTCGTGCTGCTGGTTTAATTGCTAAAGCAACGTCCATCACTTCATTCGGTTTAGAATTTGCTAATCCACAAATGGTAGACTGTTTGATTTGTTTGGAAACAAGAAAAATTTCATCAAAATCTTTCTGGATAGCTCCTGGATATCCCACTTCAATGACATCAACCCGCATCTCCTCTAGAAGCTTGGCAAGCTGGACTTTTTGAGGAATATCCATTTTGATACCGGGCGCAAGTTCTCCATCCCGCATTGTAGTGTCGAAGATGATAATTTTTGGTAAAGATGGTTGTGGCATAGCCGGTTTTTTTCTGCATTTTTAGGTAAGCAGTTAGTAATTTTGACCAATCATTTGCTGCCAATCACTTTTCAAGATGCCGTATTGTTCGATATCTTCAAAGGTTTCTCCTTTCCGTAAATGTTGACGGCGACATCCCTCATACTGCATCCCAAGTTTTTGCATGACTCGTCCCGAACCTGGATTGCGCGAAAAGTGCGCCCCATGAATGCGGTGCAATTTAAGTACCTCGAAGCCATATTGCAGTAGAGCTTTTGCTGCTTCAGTACAGTAGCCTTGTCCCCAGTAGGGCTTGCCAATCCAGTAACCGATCTCCGCATTGTTCTGTTTGGCATCAATCATCAGATTAACCGTCCCACAGAGTTCTCCAGTTTCCCGCAACGCGATCGCAAAGTAGACTGCTTTGTTTTCCTTAAATGCTGCCAAATGAGCCTTAATCCACGCTTGAGCCATCCCATCTTCGTAAGGATGAGGAATTAGTGTTGTATCAGCAATTTCGCGAGCGCTGGCGAAGCGTTGCACATCAGGAGCATCTGCCAAGGTGAAAGGACGGAGCGTTAACCGTTGTGTTTGAATTGTGGGTGGTTGTATCTCTGACTCCGACTGAGCAGAACGAGATCCACCAAACACGACAAAGCTGTAATGCTTATACCAGCAGTCCACGTTCTGAAAACCGGCTGCTTCCAGCCATTGCAGTTGAGCGTCGAGAGATGCTAGACGATCGTAGGTCATCCGATGTTGAGCGGCTCGCAGATGCTCGTCTGAGATCCCGCGATCGCGCACGGTATTCAGCCATTGTTGTTGATAAAATTGCTCCAGTTGGGGTGTTCTGCCTAAAACTTGATCGGCGTTGACAAACATCCCTCCAGGTTTGAGCGCATCGTAAATCCGCTGATAAAGATGCTGCTTCTCTGAATCAGACAGATGATGAATCGATAAGCCGGAGATAATCAGGTCATAGGAATCGCTCAAATCTGTCTTAACGTAGTCTTCTATCAAGATTTTGGGAGATTTGCCCATCTGCTGGAATCGAGCCTTTGCTTGCTCTAACATCTCAGTCGCGAGATCCAGCAGTGTAAATTCAGCATTCGGAAACACTGCCTGAACCATGCCTGAGTAAAGTCCCGTCCCTGCACCTAAATCGAGAACGTTTAGGGCTGCTGTGCGGTCAAATGGGATAACCTGAATGGCTGTTTGGTAAAAGTCATCAAAACAGGGAATCAGGGTGCGTCGGAGCTTGTCGTACTCAGTTGCTGCTGTGTTAAATGCCTGTTGAATACTCATATCCTTGACGTTTACTTGGTTGTTACTGATACCATTTCACTTGATATCTGCAATAGATCCGTCTGTTGCCCGCCTCAAAAGCCAGTCCTAGCCAAGGATACAAGCCAATGAGCCAAGCACAATGGTAGCCAGCCGATTAAGCTAATTTTATGGGTCTTAAAACATTTGCAATTTTGATTGTGGCAACGCTGGGAATCTGGGAACCAAAAGGAGCGATCGCATCCTCCCCACCCGCTGCCCAGACGACTTCGGGCGATATGGCGACATCGGCACCCATTGAGGATGCTGCGACTCCAGCCGTAACCCAGGTAACGCCAGGATTGGCTCAGACAGCAAATCCCATTCCTGTTGTTGAATATGATGCCAAATATGGTGATTATCTGCCACAAACGATACCGCCAGCGTCCAGCCGGGAGGGCGTTCAAACTGCTGCTGAGGTTGCCTTCAGAATTGTTAAAGATGTGCAGATTCGCTTTGTTAATAACAAAGGTGAGTCAGTCGATGACCAGAATCGACCGATACCCAGTCGCACCAAAAAAGATTTTATTATTGGCGAACTGAAACTCAAGCCGGGTGAGGTATTTCGTGAAGATTTGCTTCAGGAAGATTTGCAGCGATTGAGGCGATTAGAGTCTTTTAAAGATGTCAATGTTGTTGTGGAGGAAGCCACCGACGGGGTTAACATTATCTACGACATCCAGGAGAATCGCTTTCCTTCTATCACATTGGGGGGTGGCAATAGCGGCGACATCGGGCTTTACGGTTCGGTAAGCTATCGAGACGCCAATATCAACGGTGTCAACGATCGCTTAGCTGCCAAACTTCAAGTGAGTGGTAAGGATGTCCAGTTTAATACCCAGTTTACCAGCCCTTATCGCGCTGGGGAGCCAGACCGCTTGGGGTATAGCGTTAGAGCGTTTCGCAATCGGGATTATTCCCGCACCTTCACTGATGAAATCGAGTTGCCCAATGGCGATAGTACACGGGAAGGACGATTTGGCGGCGGAGTGGCGCTGTTGCGTTCTTTTAATGGCTGGGATGGATCGTTGGGTTTGAACTATACCCGGATTAGTACCCGCGATGCTGATTTCAATATTGCACGGGTGGATGAATTGGGAACTCCGCTATCCGTCAGTAAAACTGGCATTGATGACTTGGTAACGGTGTCGTTCGGCGTAGCGAGAGATCGGCGCGATCGCCGTTCCAATCCGACTCAGGGTTCGCTGCTAACCCTCACCACGGAACAGTCGATTCCGATTGGGTTGGGCAGTATTTTGAGTAACCGAGTGCGAGCGAATTATATTCAATATGTCCCAGTCAGCTGGATTGGCAAGGGTAGGGAAACCGAAAATCCAGAAATGGTGGCTTTAAATTTGCAAACTGGGACGATACTTGGCGAATTTCCTCCGACTGAAGCGTTTAATCTTGGCGGATTCAATTCTGTGCGCGGCTATGGATCTGGTAAAGTCGCTAGCGGTCGCAGTTATGCCTTGGCTTCAATAGAATATCGCTTCCCGATTTTGCAGTGGCTGGGAGGGGTTGTCTTTGCTGACTACGGCTCAGATTTGGGGTCTGGTGACACGGTGCTTGGGCAACCGGGTTTGCTGCGCGGCAAACCGGGGAGTGGTTTTGGTTACGGGTTAGGATTGCGGATCAAGTCCCCGTTTGGTTTAATTCGCAGCGATTTAGGCATTAGCGACCAGGGAGAAGTCCGACTTGAAGTAACCACGGGTCAGCGCTTTTGATGGAAAGGGGATATTTGGGCGATCGCGTTTAAGTCACCCTAAAAGAGCGATCGCTTTGTACGCTGCTACCAAAGGCTTGCGATCATCATTCAGAGGATTTTGCCAAGGGTTTTCTAGCGACAAACAAGTAGTTTTGACAGACTACAGAGAAAGGATATGCCAAAATGTCATCTAAAAAATCCCAACTCCATGCCAGCAGTGGGAAATTTCCGATTGCTTTGGGAAATACGCCCCACATATTTCTGGGTAGAAAACCATAACGCTGGACTTCTAGAACCTCAAATCCGGTTTCTTGGCAAAGCGTTTTGATTGACTGGCGAGTATAACGATATTGATGATGATATTTGTTAGGCAACCGGGAAGCGATCGCTTCAATCAGACTAAACTGATTCGGAAAATGGTAACAGATAAAAACGCCACCTGGTTGGAGCAAACGGAAGATTTCCCGTAAGCTGGTAATTTCATTTCCTCCAGTCTCTCTGACATGCTCTAAAACCCCTACAGATACGATTGCATTGAATTTATTATCTGGATAGGGAATGGCTGTTGGATCTTCAGCACTCCCTTTTCTAAATTCATAAGTTGAGCTGTTTAGAGTTTCCCGAACACAAAAGTCCTCAAAAGCAAATCCAGAGGTTTTATAGCCAGCCTTTACTAAGAAATAAGAAAAATGACCGTTCCCACAACCCCAATCTAATACTTCACTTCCTTTAGGAACATATTTTAAAAAAATTTTATATAGCCGAAGATATTGATTAGCGCTGACTAAGCTTCTAAATTGCCATAAACTACAATTACTATTTTGCTCTTGAATCTTTATTAGCTCATGGGTGATGCCATTAATGTTTAAGTTACTCACAGTTGCTATTTTATTAGACATTTTATATAAAATACTTCGCCATTTTAAGCTACATTTTCCTTGAGAGTTTTAGCCAAAACAACCTTATAAAAAAATCCCCTACCAGAAGGCAGGGGATTTTGTTTTAATTACCTAAAATGCATTGATCCAGCGAACTACAGGAGATCAACCAAATTTACCAGCAGTAGAGGCAATCAGGAACGCGGCGTAGGTCAAGACATAGCCAACTGCAAAGTGAGCTAGACCAACCACGCGACCTTGGACGATGGACATAGCAACCGGCTTGTCCTTCCAACGAACTAAGTTCGCCAGAGGAGTGCGCTCGTGTGCCCAGACAAGGGTTTCAATCAACTCTTGCCAGTAACCACGCCAAGAGATCAGGAACATGAAACCAGTAGCCCAAACTAGGTGTCCGAACAGGAACATCCAGTCCCAAACCGCCAGGTTATTCATGCCGTAGGGGTTATACCCGTTGATCAACTGAGCGGAGTACAGCCAGAGGTAGTCGCGCAGCCAGCCCATGAGGTAAGTAGAAGACTCATTGAACTGAGCCACGTTGCCTTGCCAAATGCCCAGATGCTTCCAGTGCCAGTAGAAGGTTACCCAACCAATGGTGTTCAGCATCCAGAACGCAGCGAGGTAGAAGGAATCCCACGCGGAGAGTTCGCAAGTACCGCCACGACCGGGGCCGTCGCAAGGGAAGGCGTAGCCGAAGTCCTTTTTATCGGGCATCAGCTTGGAGCCACGAGCATCCAACGCACCCTTGACCAAAACCAGGGTGGTGGTGTGGATGGCGAGGGCGAATGCGTGGTGAACCAAGAAATCGCCAGGGCCAATTGTCAAGAACAGAGAGTTCGTACCGTTGTTGATAGCATCGAGCCAACCGGGAAGCCAAGGCCCACCAGCCATTGAGGCAACGCTATCAGGATTAGACAGGAGAGTATCCAAGCCGTATAGGACTTTTCCGTGAGAAGCCTGAATGAACTGGGCAAATACCGGCTCAATCAGAATCTGCTTTTCGGGAGTCCCAAAGGCAACCACAACATCGTTGTGGACGTACAGACCTAGGGTGTGGAAGCCTAGGAATAGGGAGACCCAGCTCAGGTGCGAGATGATCGCTTCTTTGTGCTGGAGTACTCGATCGAGGACGTTACCTCTATTTTGTTCTGGGTCGTAGTCACGTACCCAGAAGATACCTGCGTGGGCAAATGCTCCCAGCATCAGGAAACCAGCAATGTACTGGTGGTGTGTGTAGAGCGCTGCTTGAGTTGTGAAATCTTTCCCGATGAATGCATAGGGAGGCATCGCATACATGTGCTGCGCTACCAGGGAAGTAGCAGTTCCCAGCGCTGCCAGGTGTATAGACAACTGGAAGTGCAAAGAGTTGTTGTAGGTGTCGTACAACCCTTGGTGAGGTAGGTTGAATTGACCTTCAGTCTTGGTGCCAAAGAAGTTTTTGGCGTTCAGCATATCTCTGATGCTGTGACCAATCCCAAAGTTAGTCCGGTACATATGACCGGCGATGATGAAGATGACTGCGATCGCCAAGTGGTGATGAGCCATATCCGTCAGCCACAGCGATTGTGTCTGGGGATGGAAGCCACCCAAGAACGTCAGAATCGCTGTTCCTGCACCTTGAGAGGTACCGAACACATGACCAGCAGCCTCTGGGTTCTCAGCGTAGACGCCCCAGTTGCCGGTGAAGAACGGTCCCAAGCCTGCGGGGTGAGGCAGCGTTGTCAGGAAGTTATCCCAACCTACGTGCTGACCGCGAGATTCGGGAATCGCAACGTGAATCAAGTGACCTGCCCAAGCCAAGGAGCTAACGCCAAACAGACCTGCCAGGTGGTGGTTCAGCCGAGGCTCGGCACTCTTGAACCAAGAAAGGCTAGGACTGAACTTGGGCTGTAGGTGCAGCCAGCCTGCAAACAAGAAGACTGCAGACAGGACAATTAGGAACACTGCACCTTGGTACAGATCATTATTTGACCGCATACCGATGGTGTACCACCAGTGGTAAACACCTGAGTAGGCAATATTCACTGGAAAAGTCGCACCACCTTGAGTAAAGGCATCTACTGCCGGTTGACCAAAGTGGGGGTCCCAAATCGCGTGAGCGATAGGACGCACATTCAACGGATCTTTAATCCACTGTTCAAAATTACCTTGCCAGGCGACGTGGAACAGGAGGCTAGAGGCCCACAGGAAGATAATTGCCACATGACCGAAGTGAGTAGCGAAAATCTTTTGATAAAGATTTTCTTCCGTCATGCCATCATGGCTTTCAAAGTCGTGAGCCGTTGCAATCCCGTACCAGATCCGACGTGTAGTCGGGTCCTGAGCGAGGTCTTGGCTAAATTTGGGGAATTTTGTCGCCATAGTCTCCTCAATTATCAGTGCTGAGTGCTGAGGACTCAGAGCATCATACTCTTTACTCAGCACTCGTTACTCAGGCTTAAATCATCCTATTGAAAGGATTCGCGCCTCGAAGAACGCCCATATCGTGACGATCGCGCCCAGGAGGAAGTGAGCTACCCCAACGGCCCGACCCTGAATAATGCTCAGAGCGCGAGGCTGAATAGAAGGGGCAACCTTCAACTTATTGTGAGCCCAAACAATCGACTCAATCAACTCCTGCCAGTAGCCACGACCGCTGAATAGGAACATCAAGCTGAAGGCCCACACAAAGTGAGCGCCCAGGAACAGCAGACCGTAGGCTGAGAGGGCTGTACCGTAAGACTGAATTACTTGAGCAGCTTGTGCCCATTGAAAATCACGCAACCAGCCATTGATAGTGATGGCACTCATCGCAAAGTTGCCTGCGGTGATATGATCCACCGTTCCATCAGCATTGACTGTGCCCCACACATCGGATTGCATTTTCCAGCTGAAGTGGTAAACCGCGATCGCAATGGTGTTGAACATCCAGAACAGACCCAGGAATACATGGTCCCAACCAGAGACCTGGCAGGTACCACCACGACCGGGACCGTCGCAAGGGAAGCGGAAGCCCAAATTCATCTTGTCTGGAATCAGACGAGAGCTACGGGCAAACAAGAAGCCTTTCAGCAGAATTAGAACAGTGACGTGAATTTGGAAAGCGTGAATATGGTGGATCATGAAGTCCGCCGTACCCAGCGCGATTGGCATCATCGCCACCTTACCGCCTACAGCAACGATCCCGCCGCCGAAGGCATAACTTACTGGTTCTAGCTGGTTAGGAGCTGTGCCACCAGGAGCCAGAGTGTGCAGGTTTTGCACCCACTGAGCAAACACCGGCTGCAACTGAATCGCCGTATCCGAGAACATATCTTGGGGGCGACCCAAAGCACTCATCGTGTCGTTGTGGATGTACAAGCCAAAGCTGTGGAAGCCTAGGAAGATACAAACCCAGTTGAGGTGGGAAATAATTGCATCCCGGTGACGAATCACCCGATCCAGCACGTTGTTCTGGTTCACTACCGGATCGTAATCCCGCACCATAAAGATGGTAGCGTGAGCCGCTCCGCCAACGATCAAGAATGCCCCAATCCACATGTGGTGGGTGAATATGGACAACTGAGTAGCGTAGTCAGTGGCAAGGTACGGATACGGAGGCATCGCGTACATATGGTGAGCCACGATGATGGTCACAGAACCCAGCATGGCAAGGTTGGTTCCCAACTGCGCGTGCCAGGATGTGGTCATGTTTTCATAGAGACCCTTATGACCGTCGCCTGTGAAGGGACCTTTGTGGTTCTCTAGAATTTCCTTAATGCTGTGACCAATCCCCCAGTTCGTCCGATACATATGACCGGCGATCAGGAAGAGTACTGCCAAGGCTAGGTGATGGTGTGCCGTATCTGACAGCCACAATCCACCTGTCTGGGGATTTAAACCGCCTTTGAACGTCAGGAAGTCAGCATACTGGCCCCAGTTCAAAGTCCAGAATGGCGTCAACCCTTGGTTAAAGCTGGGATACAGTTGGGCCATCAAGTCACGGTTCAAGATGAACTCATGAGGCAGCGGAATATCTTTGATGGCAACTCCTGCATCCAGGAGCTTGTTGGTGGGCAGCGCCACGTGAATTTGGTGAGCGGCCCAAGACAAGCACCCCAGACCCAGCAACCCAGCTAGGTGGTGGTTTAGCATTGACTCTACATTCTGGAACCATTCCAGTTTGGGAGCCCGCTTGTGATAGTGGAACCAGCCAGCAAACAGCATCAGAGCTGCTGCTACCAAGCCACCGATGGCAGTGCAGTACAGCTGGAATGTGTTTGTGAAGCCAGCTGCCCGCCAAACCTGGAACAAGCCGGAGGTGATTTGAATCCCGTGGAAGCCACCGCCCACATCGGCATTCAAAATATCTTGACCAACGATAGGCCAAACGACTTGAGCGCTAGGCTTGACGCCTAAAGGATTAGCTAGCCAAGCTTCGTAGTTTGAAAACTTAGCGCCATGAAAATACATACCGCTTAGCCAGATGAAGATCACGGCTAAGTGACCAAAGTGCGCGGCAAAAATTTTCCGAGATACGTCTTCTAAGTCACTGGTATGACTATCGAAATCATGCGAGAGGGCGTGAAGGTTCCAAATCCACGTGGTGGTTTTTGGACCTCTAGCAAGGGTGCGGTCAAAATGACCCGGCTGCGACCACTTCTCAAAGGAAGTAGGCACTGGATCTTTATCGACAACAACCCTTACTTTTTTCTCCTCTCGCTCCGGAGGACTGATTGTCATGAGGACTCTCCTCTCTCTAGACAAGGAACGAGTTCTGTCCCATTAGAAAATTAGATTTTAATGGGTAGGAAAGCAGGCTCTTTGAAGAACTACTTTCCCCAATTTATGGAATACCCGTTTTAAAGGGTTCGCTGAGAGGGAAGGGTTGTAAAACCACACCCTCTATCTTTGTAGATGATAGGACTAGGTTTACTGGGTATTTCGAGCCACTTAACAATAATTCAAATTTGGTCAAGTATTGATGCAACTTAGCTTGCACCTCCATATTTAGTGTTAAAAAGTCAAGAGGGATTAAATTTAGTTAACAAAACGCAACGATTAGCTCATTTAAAATCCGTGTCTTCTGGGTTGTCAGAGCCTGAAATTCACGGCATTGCGAGGGTGTAGTTGATGCTTTTGGGCTATAGTTCCCTATGGACAGGTCTTGATTTTTGATGTTGGTCGCGGAAGGAGTAGGAGTGCGTGTTGGGCATGAATCGCCGGTGGAACCCTCTAAGAACGATAGTTTCGTTACTGATGGCAACTGTTTTGGTAGGAAGTTTAGTCAGTTGTGGCGATCGCGCCCTGACGACCCCATCAGGTACCTCCAAACCCTCATCTTCTCTAAGCTCTGGGCAAATCTCAGAGGTATCTCCCCCCGAGGTCATTCAACAGCTGCGCCCAGCGTTGGAGAGTTATCAGCCTCAAGTCACCATCCTCAGTCCCCAAGCTGATGAAGTTCTTCAAGACACAACAGTGGCAGTGCGGCTCCAAGTTCGGGATCTACCCATCTTCAAAGACCCCCAACTCGGTCTTGGCCCCCATTTACATGTCATCCTGGACAACCAGCCTTACAAAGCCGTTTATGACTTAGAACAGCCTCTAGTCTTTGAAGATTTAGCTCCCGGAACTCACACCCTGCGAGTTTTTGCCTCCCGCCCCTGGCATGAGAGCTTCAAAAACGAAGGTGCTTACGCCCAAACAACCTTTCACCTTTTCACCAAGACAACGGACAACAACCCCGGTCCAGGGCAGCCTCTGTTGACCTATAGCCGCCCCACGGGCAGTTATGGAGCCGAGCCAATCATGCTTGACTTCTACCTGACTAACGCCCCCCTGCACTTGGTCGCCCAGTCCAATCCCGACGACGAAATTGCCGACTGGCGAGTTCGCGTTACCGTAAACGGTCAAAGCTTTGTCATGGACAGATGGCAACCCCTTTATCTCAAAGGCTTTAACTCAGGGAAGAACTGGGTACAACTGGAATTTTTAGATGAACAGGGAAATCCAGTCACAAACGTCTTCAACAACACCGTGCGGCTGATTACCTACGAACCGAAAGGCAAAGATACCCTTGCCAAATTGGTACGCGGGGAACTCTCAGCGACTGCTGCTCGCGGGATTGTAAACCCCAACTACAGTGGTAAGACGCCAGTGCCGACGGCAACCCCTGAGCCATCTGTCACGCCGACACCGGAACCGTTAGCGCTTCCTGCCGTTGAAGAAACACCAGCGCCGCAGCTGAGTAAAGAAGAACCGACGTCCTCTGAAGTTGAGCCAGCAAAGCCAGCCGAGGCACCCCCAGCGACAAAACAGTTAGAAAAACCCCAAGGCGGATTCTTTAATCGTTTTCGGCGTTCAGAGGCTCCAGTTAACCTACCACCTGCACTGCCAGTGCCTGAGGCAATTGAGGAGCCTTCTTCCTTAGCCATACCCCCAGAAAAGATTCCTCAACCAGGGACTTTACCAGAGATAACGCCAAGTCCAGAAGCAAGTCCTGAAGTAGAAACGGTTCCATCTACGCCCCCAGCGTCCCCAGCGCCAAAGCAGGTAGAGAAACCCAAAGGCGGATTCTTCAATCGCTTCCGGCGTCCAGATACAGGTGTTGATACTCCTACGCGCAATTTACCGCCAGCCTTACCGGAAATAGTCCCATCGCCAGCGCCAGAAGAGCCGCTTCAGGTAGTACCTGCTCAACCAGATTTGCTACAACCACCGTCCTCGCCTCAGCCAACAGATTCTGTACAGCAGAAGACTGAAGAGACAACCCAATCAGCTCAATCATCCCCAACCTTCGCTCAAGCAAAACCAAAAGCCGATATCAAGGACGTATTGATTCCTAAACCTGCTGCGGCTCCACCGTTGCGGATTATCCAAGCTCCATCTGAGCCAGATATCCCCAGCCGTTTCTTCCAAAAATCAAAACCGGCAACACCGGAACTAGAAGTCCCAACAGCGGAAAATCCAGAGGATGCTCAGCTAGGGGAAGCTGCAACGCCTTAGAGATTGCTCAGGAATCCATAAATCGGTCTCAACAACAGATGTAGGGGCACGGGCTTTGTCCTTGCCCCTAGGAGCATAGATGGATATTGATTGTCTGAAAGCCCCAGGCTTACCGTGCTGCTTCGCGAATGCGTCTCTAAATATCTAAAATTCCCACCGATTCATCTTTAACCGAACAGTATCGGCTTTACAACATCCTTCTTGAGGAGCGCTCTGTTCCCATCGCGGTTAGTGAAAAAGGAGACATGATGACGCCCCGTGTTAGAGCGCCAGAATTTCCCCAAAACCAAACCTGGTTCAATACAAATCGTCCCCTTTCCCTACGTGAATTAAAAGGGCGAGTGGTAATTCTTGACTTTTGGACGTATTGCTGCATCAACTGTCTGCACGTCCTGCCAAAGTTGAAGTACCTGGAGCAGAAATACAAAGACAGCCTCACGGTGATTGGCGTCCACTCCGCCAAATTTGACAACGAAAAAGAAGTTGAAAACATTCGTCAGGCAGTTCTGCGCTACGACATTGAGCATCCAGTTATCGTCGATAGCAATTTTGCTATTTGGAGTCAGTATGCTGTCCGTGCATGGCCCACTTTGACGATGATTGACCCCCAAGGTTACGTCATCGGCTATGTATCTGGGGAAGGAAATCAGGATGTCGTAGAGAAGCTGATTTTGCAGCTGATTCAACAACACAAAGAGAGAGGAACGATTAATTTTCAAGAACTCAGCCTTACTTTAGAAAAACAGCGGCAACCGTTGGTAACACCCCTGGCTTTTCCCGGTAAAGTGTTAGCGGATGAAACACGCGATCGCCTGTTCATCGCCGACTCCGGACATCACCGGATTGCGATCGCTACCCTTGCCGGTAAACTGCTACAGATCGTTGGTACTGGCAAACAAGGTTTAACCGATGGTTCCTTTACAGATGCTCAATTTTTCGCTCCCCAAGGTATGGCACTCGACGCAGAAAATGACATTCTCTATGTTGCCGATACCGAAAATCATGCCCTGCGACAGATCAATCTAAAGAATCAAAAGGTTGAAACAATTGCCGGTACTGGCGAACAAAGCCATCACCTTCGCTCCTACACGGGTACGGCACGAGAAACTCCGCTCAATTCTCCTTGGGATTTAGAAAAAGTAGGAAATCGCTTATTTATTGCGATGGCAGGAGTCCACCAAATCTGGGAAATGCAGATGGAAAACGGCATCATTGATACCTACGCAGGAATTGGAGCCGAATCATGCGTTGATGGAAATTTAGACGAATCTGCCTTTTCTCAACCCAGCGGGATTACCACCGACGGACAAGAGTTATACGTTGCCGACAGCGAAATTAGCTCAATCCGTGGCATTGGATTGGGTGAAAAGGCTCAGGTGCGAACAATTTGTGGCAGTGGTGAGCTATTTGGGTTTGGGGATATTGATGGTAAAGGCTTTGAGGTTCGACTCCAGCATTGTTTAAGCGTTGAATACGCTCAGAATTACCTCTGGGTCGCTGATAGCTACAACCACAAAATTAAGCGAGTTGACCCGAAGACCGGCATTTGTAACACGGTTTTGGGGGATGGGACGGCAGGAAACCAAGATGGTCAAGGCACCAGCACCCAATTTTTTGAGCCTTCAGGAGTGAGTGCGATTGGCTCTCATTTATACATTGCCGATACTAATAACCATGCTATCCGTCGTGTCGATCTCGCCACGATGGAAGTGACAACCTTGAAGTTTCCGGGGTTGTGTGCGCCAGAGGTCTGTATTCCTACGGCTGATTAAAATAAGAGGCGAGACATGGAGAGTTTAGATTTTGGATTGTAGAAGACTTATAGCGATCGCATTTTGTTAGTAGCCGCTTCCAGAAATGTATTTGTAGCGACCTTCAGGTGAAATAGTATTACACGGCACTCGTGTGCCTCTACTCAGTAATCTACAGCCCCAAGTACCTGTAAGACTCTCTCAATATTGTCTAAATCCCCCACAATTCGTCGGACAGGTTCGGGCCAAACTCTAACAAGGGTGGGTGTAGCAGAGATATGATTTGACTCCGCCTGTTCTGGATGTTTGAAAATGTCAATCACTTTCAAAGTGTAAGGATGACCCAGAGATTGCTCTAACAACTGATGCAGGCTTTGGAGAGTGTGTTCGGTCGAGCCATTATGACCGGAAACAAACAGGCGCAGAACATACCCAGGCGTCGAAACTGGGCGGAATGAAGGCTGGAAACCTGTGCGTTCTAAGCGCACAATCAAATCGTGATTTTCCCAAAGTTGGGGAAATTGGTGACGATAAGTTTCTAATACGATAGGATCGCCTAGTTCTGAAGGCCAAGGAGCAACTTGCCAATTTTGCAAGTTGCTATTCTGGAAAATCCCATTCAGCAATGCCTGATGCCGTCGTACCGGCAAATAAACCTCAGCGGCAATTCGTAACTGCTGGGTGTAAGGATCGAGCCACCGATCGATCGTCGCGGTATAAGCTGGCACTAAAAAATGGGGAGGTTCGGGTAATCCCAGCATTTCTTGAAGTCCAGCACACAGATGTAAGTGCCAGTGGCTCTGCTTATTGGGATCGATGCAATAAATTAAGTCTCCCCCTGGCGTAAACAGGGCAATACCTTTAAAGAGCTGGGGAAGAGAGAGTGGATCTTGAGTCAAGAAAAAGCGCCAAAATAATAAAAATGAAAGAAGAAACCCTTCTTCCATTTTTAATTTTTAATTTTACATTTTTAATTGTTACACCCGACCTCGGAGGAACTGAGCCATCTCGTTTGGAGTGGGCGACATTTCCAGAGCAGTCTCTTCGGTGATTCGACCCTCATGGTAGAGGTCGAGGAGGGCTTTGTTCATTGTCATCATGCCGTCAAAGCTGGAGCCTAGCATGATTCCGGTAATATCTTCGTATTTACCCTCCTTAATGTAGTCCTTGATTGCTTCGGTATTAATCAGGATGTCGTGGAAAGCCGCACGCTTGCCATCGGTCGTTTTGCACAATCCTTGGGAAATGATCGCCACCAGAGATTCAGCGATCGCTATTTTCATCGAATGCTGCTCTTCTGCTGAATACAGATTGAGAATCCGCTCAATCGTTTTCACAGCGCTATTGGTGTGCAGCGTCCCCATCACTAAGTGACCCGTTTGCGCCGCTTTGAGAGCCGTGTTAACCGTTTCTTTATCTCGCATTTCCCCGACCAGAATCAGATCGGGATCTTCCCGCAAAGCGGCTTTCAGCGCGTTGTCGAACTTCAAGGTGTTCAACCCTACTTCCCGGTGCTTAATCAGCGACTTGCGACTCGTATGAACAAACTCAATCGGGTCTTCAATCGTGATGATGTGCTTTGCCATCTCCTTATTGATGTAGTCAATCATGGCAGCCATCGTGGTGGATTTACCCGAACCCGTTGGGCCTGTGACCAAAATCAATCCCTTATGGTAATGGGAAATATCCTTAAACACCTCAGGCAACCGCAGTTGCTCCAAAGTCAGAATATTGTTTGGAATCAATCGCATCACCATCGCTGGACCGCGCATCGAACCAAACACGTTAATCCGGGCGCGAGAGAATTCATACTGGGTAACGCCGTCAAAGTCTAAGCGCTCTTCAAATTCCCGAATCTGAGCATCAGTCATCACCTCTCGCAACCAGCTCATGAATGTCGCTTCATCCGTCTGCGGATAATCGGTCATCTCCATGTCGCCCCGTTTGCGGTAGCGAGGAATTTCACCGACACCTGCATGAATGTCGGAAATTCCGTTTTCATGAGCTTTGACGACGATTTCCTTCAAGGTGGGCTGTCCGGGACTAGGACCTGGACCCCTTGCAGCCGTTCGAGCCACCACCGTTGCTGCTGTTGCTGATGCTGCCGAGGCAGCTGTAGCAGGGGATCGAACTCCTGTCCCCGCTGCTGGAGGAGCCGCTTTCGGTGGAGCAGATACAGAAGCTGCCCCTGCACTTGCCGCTGCATGGGGAGAGGGCGGCGCAGTCATCTGCATCGTTTGCATGGGCTGCTGCTGAGTGGAAACGGTGGCAGCTGTATCCCTAGCCGGAGGTCGCATTCCTGGCGGGGGTGGTGGGGGAACGCGGGGTGGAGGCGGTGGTGACATGGGCGGACGCTGCGGTTCTGTCATCTTTCAACTACCACTGATTGAAAATTTGTAGGAATCGTTACAAAAAAAGCTAAGGATAGCCCGCGAATACGTTCTTTTAAGATGCAAAGCGATTCGGTGGAACACGCCACAGCTTTTATTTGAGGAGCCTTAAAAACTCCTATTCCTAGTTTTCCCAAAACTTTTGGTTCGCTAACATTCAACACCAAAAATTCTCTTACCAGCTCAAAACAGCAGCAGTGGCAACTTAGCCGTCTGGCGGCGGTTTACCCGTTAGCCCTAGATGAGCTGGTTTATGAGAATACCCGTTGAAAGTTATAAGATATGTTAAGCGTACTGAAAGCGGGTTTGGTTGTTTCGCTCTGCCACTGCTTGGGCTACAAAATTGCTCGATTGGTGGAAAAGACTGAAACCTAGAACCTCTTCAAATTTCTATCTTTTGGATGATGGTCGTTTTATAAGGCAGTCTAATATAGAGCATTTGGAAAAGTTTCGCATCCATAAATCTTCTGGATTGACTGTAAATTTTGGTTAAGAACGGCTCATCTAAAGAAAAGGATTAACTATACTGATTTTCACTTAGTCGATACTAGGGGATCGATTAAAAGTCATTTTCCGCATATAAATTTGTTCTTTGACTATCAGGAGAAAAAATCGTGCAATTAAGTCACAATCAAGGTTTGGCAAAAGTGTATTCATTGTCTATGGTCAAGAGCTTTTTGATCTGGACTTTTACTTTAGGGGTTTGCTTGCTGGTGGTGGGTTTCCCCTTAGTTGTTTTGATGGTTACGGTTGGCGCTTTGTTAGCGATCGCTTTACAATCTGTACTGCCAGTTAGCGCAGTTTTGTTGGTCGCTGGAGCTTTAATTGGCGGGAATATTTTGGCAGTTGTCGCTGGTGCCGCATTGCTAACGCTGAAGGGTGTTAATCCTCAAGAAGTTCGTTGGTTGCACTGGCTGCATGGTGAAGCCAATCCGCTACATACCTCTGTCTATGCAGCTTGCCCACTAACCTGCGATCTAGATTCTTGAATGGCCTGTGAACGCTTTTAAAAAGTTAGTCTATTGTCTGCAAGAGTTCTGCGACCCGGCACCTGCCGGGTCTTTTCGTAGGAAAATGGCAAGCGTAGGATGGGAAGAGAAGTGCGATCGCCCTTCTCTCCTCATTATTCCCAATTAAGCTAAATTTCCATGCCGCCATCTCCTATCAAAGTTTGCATCACGCTGGGAACCCGTCCGGAAGCCATTAAGCTAGCACCTGTTATCCAAAAGTTTCAGGAATCGCTAACTTTTCAAACTCACGTAATATTGACGGGTCAACATCGAGAGATGGTCGAGCAAGTCATGCAGCTATTTGGGCTGAATGCCGACCAAAATTTAGAAATTATGCAACATCAACAAACTCTGACAGATATTACTTGTCGTAGTTTGCGGGGATTGGAAACTGTATTTAAACAGTTACAGCCTCATTTGGTAGTAGTTCAAGGAGATACAACCACAGCCTTTGCAGCAGCTTTAGCAGCGTTTTATCAAAAAATTCCGGTCGGTCATGTAGAAGCAGGATTACGCACCGACGAGCTTTTTAATCCTTACCCAGAAGAAGCCAATCGGCGATTAATTTCTCAGCTAACTCAGCTGCATTTTGCCCCCACAACCCTAGCGGTAGAAAATCTGCAACGTTCTGGCGTCACTGGCGAAGTTCACCACACTGGGAATACAGTCATCGATGCTTTATTAACCGTGGCGAAAAGTCAGCCGGATTGCCCGATTCCCGGTTTGGACTGGAGTGGATATCGCACGCTACTGGCAACAGTCCACCGACGCGAGAACTGGGGAGAACCCCTGCGGGGAATTGCGGAGGGATTTCTCCAAATATTAGATAAATTTTCGGATACTGCATTACTGTTGCCGCTCCATCGCAACCCGACTGTGAGAGAACCGCTACAAGAACTTCTCGGTAATCATCCCAGAATCTTCTTAACAGAGCCTTTAGATTATGCCGAACTGGTGGGGGCGATTCAACGCTGTTATTTGGTATTGACTGATTCTGGAGGATTGCAGGAGGAAGCACCGAGTTTGGGGAAGCCGGTACTGGTATTGAGGGAAACCACCGAACGACCAGAGGCGGTAGCCGCGGGAACTGCAAAATTAGTAGGAACAGAACCCAATCAAATTCTTGCAGCGGCAACAGAACTCCTCAGCGATCGCAGTGCTTATCAAGCAATGGCAACGGCAATTAATCCCTTTGGCGATGGTCGTTCTGCTGAGAGAATATTGCAAGTTGTTGAGAAACATTTCCAAAGCTGTTAACAAGTCGCGAATTCTTAAGGAAACAGAGCATCGCCCGTGGTGGGGTCAAAGACAAATAACTGGTTGAGGTCGAGCTGTACAGAAATGCGATCGCCGGAATGACCCCGCCAATCTGAAGCTGCCTGGATATTGATCGGTACCCCAGACGCCGGTAAATTCGCCCGAATCAGTGTCTCCCGTCCCAGCGGTTCTACAACCTTCACCTCAACCATCAGCAGTGAGTGCTGTAGAGGCAAGACCCCGTCCCGACCAAAGGCTTCGGGTTCTTGTTCGTTTTTAATCTTTAATTTTTCATTTTTAGTTGTTATATGCTCTGGGCGAATCCCTAACTCTATGCCCTGTCCCTGTCTGAGTTGCAACTTGTCCTGAAGCGCTGGAGGACAAGATAAAGCCTGATCCCCCACCTGAAAAACTTCACCCGTATAAGTCGCGTGGAGAATATTCATCGGTGGATTGCCTAAGAATGTAGCAACCATCAAATTTGCCGGTCGCGCATAAATTGTTTGCGGGTCGCCAATTTGTTGAATCCGACCGCGATTGAGTACCACAATTCGATCCGCTAGGGTCATCGCCTCTACCTGATCGTGAGTGACGTAGATCGTGGTAATTCCCACTTGTTGGTGTAATTGCTTGAGTTCTGCCCTGGTATCGTCTCGCAGCTGGGCATCTAGGTTAGAGAGGGGTTCATCTAATAAGAATACTTGGGGTTGACGAGCGATCGCTCTCCCCAATGCCACCCGTTGCTGCTGTCCCCCCGATAGCTGCTTGGGTTTGCGGTCGAGGAGATGGGCGATATCGAGCGATCGCGCGACCGTCTCTACTCGTTCCTGCATCGTTTTCGCGTCAGTTCCACGCATCCGTAGACCAAAAGCTAAATTTTTAGCAACGGTCATGTGCGGGTAGAGGGCGTAATTTTGGAACACCATCGCCACATCTCTTGCCCTAGCAGGAATCTCATTCATCAGGACATTCCCAATGTAGAGATTGCCGCTACTTTGCGTGTCCAAACCCGCAATTGTCCGCAAAATCGTGGATTTGCCACAACCGGAAGGTCCCACCATCACCCAGAACTGCCCATCCGGCACCTCGAAGGAAATATCCTCAATCGCAGTAGCATTATTAAATTTTCGGGTAATTCCTTCTAAGCGAACGTTTGCCATTGTTGTTAGAGATGAGTCAATTAGTCATTAGTTTATAGTTCAAAGCCCTAGTTTCTACTGCCCACGTTCCTCTAGCAATCTTCGTTCGCGTGGGGTACACCAAAACTCTTACTCATTAAGCATTTCAGCTTGTTATTTAGCAATTCTCATTTATTTATAAACTTCTTTCATTTTTCTTCCTTGGCGCTCTCTCCGCCAACGCGGTTCATCATAGAATGACCCAAAACCACTAATTATCACAAAGTAGGCGATCGCTTTCTCGGACTTTGGGATTGTTTTCTAAATAGTCCTGCACCCAACTACAACTGCGTGCCAGGAGATTATCGAGATCCAGATTCCACAACATCACGGTTTTGTCCTTACTGGCAGAAGCAAGAATCTTGCCATCTGGACTGAAACTCACACTGGTAACGCGATCGCTATGACCTGGGAGCGTTTTAATTAACGTGTCATCCAGTCGCCACAATTGCACCGTGTTTTCCCAGGTCGTCGTGGCTAGAATTTGACCATCCGGGCTAAAACTAACGTGAGCAACGCTATCCGTATGCCCTTTCAAAGTTCGATATAAAGAACCATCGCGCCGCCAAAGTTTAACCGTATTGTCATAACTCGCGGATGCGATTAGCTGACTATCCGGGCTAAAAGCGACATCCAAAACCCAACCACTATGTCCCGGTAAGGTTTGCAGATATTTTCCCTCGGCAGTCCAGACTTTGACCGTATGATCGTCGCTAGCAGTCGCCAGTAATTCCCCGTCGGGGCTAAAAGCCACTGCATTAACGCGATCGCGATGCCCAGTTAAAGTTTTAATCAAATTGCCCGAAGTATCCCAAAGTTTTACCGTCTTATCACGAGAAGCAGAAGCAATCATTTTGGCATTGGGACTAAACGCCACATCCAAAACCCAATCGCTATGCTTATTTGGCTCATTCAGGGGGTTGAGAAGCGTACCCGATCGATTCCAGAGTTTCAGCGTCTTGTCACGAGAAGCAGAAGCAATTAACTGAGAGTCTGGGCTAAAACTCACGCTATTTACCCGATCTTTATGACCGTTCAACGTAGCAATCAAAGAAGCACTTGTGTCCCATAATTTCACTGAATTATCTTGACTTGCAGAGGCAACCATCTGACCATCGGGACTGAAACTCACATCATATATCTGATCCGTATGCCCTCTTAAAACAGTGCGCGACATATCATTCAGTCGCCAGAATTTGACAGTTTTATCGTAACTACTAGAAGCAATCGTCTGACCATCGGAGCTAAAACTAACACTTGTCACCCCATCACTATGTCCCCGCAGGATTTTCAGCAGCTTCCCGTTGCGATGCCAGAGTCTCATTGTATTGTCATTACTGGCAGAGGCAATCATCTGGCTATTCGGACTAAAACTCGCTCCAAACACCCAGTCACTGTGTCCCTGAAGAACTCGGATCGTTTGTCCAGTTTGGTAGTTCCAAAGCCTGACTGTTTTGTCATCGCTTGCTGAAGCTAACAACTGCTTATCGGGACTGAAATTGAGGTTGGTTACTTTGCCAGTATGTCCCTTGAGGATTTTGTAGGGTTGCTCGACTGTCATGGAAGCCATGTTCCAGATTGTCACTGTTTTGTCGTCACTCGCCGATGCTAAAAATCGACCATCCGGGCTAAAAGTGGCGCTGGTAACTTTTCCGTTGTGTTTCAATGTTTTCAGCAACTTGCCGGTGCGATAGTTCCAAAGCTTTACCGTTTTGTCATCGCTTGCCGAAACTAATATTTGACCGTTTGGGCTAAAGCTGACGTGATTAACCAAACTACCGTGTGCTTTTTCAATCGTTCTTAGTAAAGTACCGTCTGTTTGCCAAAGTTTTATTGTCTTGTCAGAACCAGTCGAAGCTAAGAGGCGACCGTTAGGGCTAAAACTGACGCTGGTGACGCTCTCACGATGACCTGACAAGGTTTTCAGGATCTTGCCATCGCGCCGCCAAAGTTTTACCGTTTTATCGACGCTGGCAGAGGCAATTGTCTGACCATCGGGGCTAAAGCTGACGCTCCAAACGACATCACGATGTCCTTCCAAGCGATTGCGTTCTTGTACTCCGTAGATTGCCTGCTGCATCGCCGTAACGACGCGCATTTGGGTATCGGGTTCTACTCCAACTGCACTTTCGAGGCTTTTCCCTGCCCTCAAGGCTTCAATTAAGGCATCAAATTCTTTGTAGGAGACAAAGAGCGTTTCGGAAGAAGCACTTAGGGCGGTGAGTTGAGCATTTGTTTGCGCGATCGCTGCCAGCTTTCTTTGAGCTTCGGCTCGCAGCGCAAATCCCCCGGCAGAAACTGCCAGGATTGTCATCATAATGCCGACGCCAATCGTTCGCAATTGTTGTTTCCGTGCCTGATACAGCTTTTCCTCACTTTGTGCTAATTGGGCTTTCAAGTTCAGATCGGATTTTTGGCGAATCCGATCGACTAGATAATCATGAACCAATTGGTAACGGGCTTCTGACCCTTCCCAAATCACGAAAACCAAACCAGATCCTACAAGAATTTCTAAAATTAAGTCTAGTAGAGGCATTTCCCCACCCACTGCTCTTTCCGCCTCAAGCTGCAATACGGTTGCCAGCTCTTGCTTCGTCTTCAGGGGTCGCGTTCCTTTCTCGTTCGTCAATAAAAATAAAACGTTCCAAGCCAAAGCTTCATTTTCGATACCACA
This sequence comes from Trichocoleus sp. DQ-U1, assembly GCF_039961925.1. Classification (NCBI taxonomy): domain Bacteria; kingdom Bacillati; phylum Cyanobacteriota; class Cyanophyceae; order Leptolyngbyales; family Trichocoleusaceae; genus Trichocoleus; species Trichocoleus sp. DQ-U1. Next base: position 96,051 of record NZ_JAMPKB010000011.1, read on the forward strand.
ATCAGCAATGACTTTTTTCAGAAATCGCTCAACCAGTTCGGCTTTCGGATTCGCTCCCAATTGCTGATACTGTTGCATCGTGGTGATTTTGTCTTCTTCTTCCTGCAATTGGGCACCCACTAATTGCAATTCAATGGGGCGCACCTCTCCCAGTTCTTCAGCCAAATCTTCCACTAACCGATTAATTAACTGCGGCTCTAAATAAAAAAATGGAGAGCGTTCGGTTAAGCTTTTAACAATCTGCCGCGCATCCGGCTTAGAAAAATTCCCCAAATAGTAGCGAATATCTTGGTTTAAAATGTCGTTATTTATGACATCTAAATACTGGAGTCGTTCGCACTCTAGTAAATAATGCAGATAGTCTTCTCGCAGAGACAAAATAACTTTTACAAAGGGAATGTTGAGGCAGTCGCGCAAAAATTCATAAAACTGCCGCCGCATCGCTGGATTAGTACAGACGAAAAAGAATTCTTCAAACTGGTCAAAAATCAGAACGGTTAACAGATTGCGATCGCTATTGTGTCGCAACTGTTCTAGGAGGTTGGCAGCAAGTAGTGTCGGCGGAACCGCAGACATTGGCATTTCTTCAGCGCGATCGCTTTCTTCTAAGATTTCCTGTAAAGATAAAGTTTCTCCGCCCGTTCTCTCTTCGCTGCTATCTTCTGACTCCTGTCCGGACGCGATCGGGACGGGAAGGTGTTGGGCGTCTTCCTCCTCTAAAGGGAGTTCTGATTCCTGGTTTCTGACTCTGAGTTCCTTCGATAATTGTCTTGCCAGCGTCCCTACCCAATCTTTATAAACTTCGATAACGACAGGTAAAACATCGCGTGCGCCGATGCTTTTGAGCTGGAGTGCTGGAACTAACCCAGCAGTGATAATTGAGCTTTTACCAACTCCAGAAGGACCGTGAATCACAATCAATTTGTAGTCATTGCGGCCGATCCGGTCAATGAGGCGAGTGACATCCTGCTGCCGACCAGAAGCAGCAATTTCCTGGGGAATCGACCCTCCCAGGCGCATATCTCCTCCAGATGTGACGCCTGGGTTCAGAGCCTGCCGGTAAGGCTGTAGGCGTCCGGCACCTGTAAAAGAACGGAACCCGTATTGATGCTCCAGGGAACGCTGCTCTTGCTTCAGTTGAAAGGCTTGCAGATAATCACCCTGCTGAAAGTAGAGCGATCGCAGTGCTTTGAGAATCCGCAAACATAAATGGGGATCGTACTGATGGTTACACTTGTTGAGCGCCTGTTCCAAGTTTTGAATCGCGGCGGCAGCTTGCCGCTGTCCCAAATGTTTCTGAGACTGTGCCAGCAGCAACAAATATAAACTTTCATACTGAGATTGCGGGATTGAGGCAGAAGTTGTCTGGAACGTTTCTTCCGCCAGCGTTGAAAGTGCCAGAGTCGCTTGCTGATACGCTTCTATCCAATTGGACTGGTTAAGCGCCACCTCCGCCAGAAAGCCAAAATCTTGAGCCTGCTGGAGGTTTGCATCATAAGTTTGATGCAGGATCAAAGCTTTTTCTGCCAGCTCCTGCAAATCCGCCCACGCTTCCAAACGCCGCAGCACTTCACAAAGGAATGAAATAAACTTAGCAACCAGTTCTGGACGTTGAGCTTCCTCAAAAACTTCAATGCACTGCTGAAAATAATCTCTCGTTTGCTTCCAGTGCTGGCGGCTCATTTCCGGTCGCAAGTTAGCCAAACGGGTATAGCATTGCCCCAAATGAAACAGCAGCAAACCCACTTTTAGGACTGAGTGCTGAGGACTAACGACACACAAAGAATCGGAAATCGTGGTGCTTGCCTCTTGACCCTCATTTCTGATGTTTTCCCCAGTCCGTACTTCGTGGCGCTTTGCTAACAGTTCTGAGTCTTCAGTCCTGAAATAAGCCAGACTTCGTTGATAATGGGCGATGCTTGACTGGATTTGATCGGTGGCGTAGTCATTGCGCCCCCGCACAAATTCGAGACTTGCCTGTAGTTGAGGCTCCAATTGTTGCCCGCGACGCCGCAAATCTGTTAAGGCCGACTCCAGTTCTAGGCGATGCTGGGAACCAACAACTAAATCGAGAGCGGAATGGTGCAACAACTCAAAATTGCTAGAATCTAGCTCTCTGGCAAATAGAGAGTCCGCTTTCTGCCGCAATAATTCGATTAACTCATCCCCTGACATCACAAACCGGATCGAAGAAGCTGCCCAGCTTTTGAAATCTGGCGCAAACCGAATCAGCTTTTGTAGCACCGCGTCGGAGAGCCACAACACGAGGGGGAAAGGAAACTGAGCGCGAAACTCATCGCGTACTTGATTGGTTGAGGTTAGCAGCTGATCGAGAGCAACTACCGACTCCAGCCCTAAGATCATCGCGGCGGACAATATTTCTGTTTGTCGAGACGTATTCCCTGGATCTTCCAGCGCTTCCAAGATGGGGTTGTAAAGCGTCTTGACCGAATCTGCTAATATCACCTCGCGCACGGGAAACGGATTTTGTTCCCGTACCTGCTGCACCATCCGCTGTTGCAACAAGCTATAGTTGCAGCGCACCAAAATTAGCGAGAATTGCCCCTGAGAAAGGGCGATCGCTCTCAAGAGCGTCTTTAATGAGCGTTGGTTGTATGCATCTGCCTCTTCTGGTCGGCTCAGATCGGTCATTGCTTCTACGTTTGGCCTGCGCGTTCGATAGACAATATTCCTCTGCCAATGCTTTAGCAGTAGCGGTATTTTAAAAACGAATAGGCACAAATACTATTTTTAATCAGATGAACCGGCTTCGGAGCTGCTTAGGTTTTGCATTTGCAATTGACTGATAATTCGCCAGAATTATCGTCAGGCAGCTTTGTTATACGTGAGTTTTATAATTCCCAGAAATCGTTGATTAAAATGAGTTCCTCCACTCATTTCTGCCAAGATGTCTCTTTTCGTAGTGGCTTAAGCCAAGAGTCTTATAAAGAATCCAGATAGGGAACCATCTGGAACTGCGTACCCAGCAGGAATTTTCGGTATTGCTCCCAGCACTGGCATCCAGGAATGGTTTGCGAACCTGGTTGGTTCGCAACTCCCCCTTTAGCAGAGGTTCTTGACGGCTGTTTCGGCAACTCACATCTTATTATGTAGTTATCAGAGAATAAACGATTTTTCTGATAAAAGAAAATAGTATCTGTCCTGAGCAAGAACTGAACTCTAACCGCTCCTGATATAGTCGAGTTCCTCTAATCCGAGGTAGGCATCAGCTCATCCGGAAACTTTTGCGAATGTTTAGGACAAAGTTGTACTCAAGGGGATTCCTTGCCTACTCCGGGAAGGGAACCTCTAATCTCACGCTTCTATAGCTATGCCAGTCTTTGGCTACACAGGGCAAGTAGGAAGCCAGGGAATAAGAGCGATTGGGTAGATTTCCTGGAAAGTCGTTTGGAGTACCTTACTAAAAAAAGCTCCGAGCCAGACTCAGTAGACTGGAGACTCGGAGAAAATAAGCGCGAATAGAAAAGAAGAACAGATGATAAAAAGCGCGATCGCCGAGCGAGGAAAATTGATGCTTCTCTCTACTTCCCGCATCAGCAAGCTGAAAAATTCCCTTAACTCGATTAAAGCTTAGCTTCCAGAGACTTGAGAAACTCTGTGTTAACACCCGACTCGCGGGTAAGGGCGATTTTGCCGGTACGAGCAATTTCACGCAAACCAAATTTATTCAGCACTTGAACAATCGCCACCAATTTGCCTGGATCTCCCACCACTTCTAACGTGAGCGCATCCTCCGCAATGTCTACTACCCTAGCGCGGAAAACCTGAGCCAGTTCAATCACTTCCGAGCGATTGGAGCTGGTAGCATTCACCTTCAGCAACATCAGCTCTCGTTCTACACACGGAGTATCCGTTATATCTTGGACTTTTAGTACATTCACCAGCTTGTAGAGCTGCTTGGTGAGTTGCTCGATCACCCGGTCATCTCCCGGCACGACCATCGTAATCCGGGAGATTCCGAGCTGTTCAGCTGGTCCAACAGCAAGGCTTTCAATATTAAATCCCCGACGGGCAAACAAACCGGCAATCCGAGTCAGGACTCCAGCTTCATCTTCAACCAAAACTGAAAGGGTATGTTTCATTTTATACAAAACAGGCGGAGGCGCGATGTTGCTTTCAACACGCTAAGCAATATTTTGCTTCCCTAGAAGAAGCTACGTGGGTTGTAAGCAGTACGTTAGCAAAGACTTACTACCTACACGGTATGCGAAGGCAATGTTAACAGAAATTACGTCAACGAAGCTACATCTTAATGTTACTGTATAGCACCCCTTAGCTACAAAAAACGGCTATCTCTGTATATTTAGAGATTTTTAGCCCTCCAGAAAACCTTAAATCTTTTCATTGATAGATGTCTTGATTTAGCAATTTCATAATAATGGTGTAGTTCAGCTTAATTTGGAGCAAAAATACCTATGGGTTGGTTAAAAAGACTTTTTGGCATGGAAAAGCCGCAAAATGCACAAACTAATGCGGTACCAGCACCGACAGCTCAAGCTCCTGCCTCAACCGGCACTGCAAGTAGCAGCGAGACGATTCCGCCAGAGCGAGTGGGATTGACTGGAGAATATGACCAAAGCGGACTTGCCAAGCGGGTTGCTCTAGCTTTCGATCAAGATCCGGATCTGGATGATATTAATACGCTCTATGTAGCCCAAACCGGCGGCACAGTTGTGCTAAAAGGACAAGTTCCCAGCCAGCAAATTCTCAACCAAATGGTCTCTGTCGCCCGGAGTGTGGAGGGTGCCACGGGTGTCCAAACCGATCAAGTCACCATTGGCTAGAAGTTAGACGCCTAGAAATTCGAGGCTAGAAGAAAAAATCGATAGGGTGGGAAGTGCCCACCCTACTTGGCGAAAAGCTAATCACTCACTGCTAACTGTTTTTGGGGTGTAGCAGAGCTATCTACCTGGTCTTCAGGCATCGTTTCAAGCCAGTTGAGGATAATCTGGTTAACTTCATCTGGACATTCGTCATGGGGACAGTGACCTGTATCCAGCTCAACCAACTGAAGCTTAGGGTTGATATCCCTAAATCGAGCCAGTACGCTAAAAGGAATCATTTTATCTTGCCGACCCCAAATCAAGAGCATGGGGGTGTTCAAGGTTGGCAGTAAGGTTTTGACACTGGGGCTAAATTTAGCACTGGTCATCGCTTTGAGAATGGCACCGAATGCTGCTGCCGAACCCCGATCTTGAGCAGGGCCTGCCAGAATATCTACCAGTTCGTCAGTAACAGCATTTGGGTTAGCGTAAGCGATCGCAGCCCACTTGCGGACGAAGGACGGACGCCTGACTAGATAAAAAACATTCTGGAGAATCACGGGTGAAGCCACAACACCTTTGACCCCTGCCACAACGGGTCGCAACCAGGCGGGAATTGCCTCTTCCTCCACGGAGGGATCGGGCAAACTCATCATCACAAAACCTTTCACCATCTCTGGATGCGCGGCTGCCACTGCCAGACACACCAGCGATCCTATCGAATTTCCGACTAATACCACTGGCTGCTGAATAAAAGTCCGCCAGAAATCATAAACTTGCTCTACCCAAAGATCGACTTTGTAGTCTGCCTGCGCCTTCCGGGATGCCCCAAATCCCAGCATATCTAGCGCATAAACCGTGTGAGACTGACCAAGTACCGCTAGATTATGTCGCCAGTGTCCAATGGAAGTCCCAAATCCATGCAGCAGCAATAAGGGAGTCGTCTTTTGTGTCGGTTGAGACGCCCGGATGTATGTATAGCGAGTCTGCCAACCCCGCCAAACCCAGTCTCTTTGACTGCCAATTCGATGCTGCCAATGCTGGGTCACGATCGCTTTTGCCTCAAATTAATAAGTTTTATAAACTTTATCTTTGTCTGTTAATTTCCATTTTAGTGGTTTGCTGCTAGAGCGTGTCTCATCAGGGTTTCTGAGAACTTAAGTTAACAAACCTAGACAAAACCCATGCTGTATGGCTGCACAGAAAAAGTCTCTACCCCGAACACCAGACTTGCATCGTCTGCATAAATTGCCAATCAGCAGTCGTTGAGGGGGAGATGGGAGCGATCGCTTTTTGGAAGTTACGTGAACAACTATAGACAGAAACTCTCCCATACTCAGTAGAATGGCAGATACAAGGAAAGAAAAACTTGGTTTCTTTGGGAATGAAATTGAGAACGCCAGGAAGCAGCCTGTAGCCCTAGTGCGATCGCTCAAACATTCAATAACCCACTGCTATCAAAATTAACCTTATCAACTAACCGAGCAAACATAACCCTAATGCCTGTGATTGAGAAAAGACGCACTCGCGATCTACCCCAAATTAACGAACGTATTCGTTTTCCCCAAATTCGTGTCATTGACACCGATGGCACGCAGCTGGGAATTATGACGCCAAACGAGGCTATCCGCATCGCTGAAGAAAAAGAGCTGGATCTTGTCCTGCTCAGCGATAAGGCAGAACCCCCCGTTTGCCGGATTATGAACTATGGCAAATATAAATTTGAACAAGAGAAAAAAGCGCGGGAAGCTCGGAAAAATCAGCATACCGCTGATGTCAAGGAAGTGAAGATGCGCTACAAGATTGAAGAGCATGACTATCAGGTGCGAGTTAATCAAGCCGAGCGCTTTCTGAAAGCGGGAGATAAGGTTAAAGCCACGATTACGTTCCGAGGTCGCGAAATTCAACACAGCGATTTAGCCGAGGACTTGCTCAAGCGGATGGCGACGGATTTACAGGAACTAGCGGAAGTGCAGCAAGCTCCCAAAAAAGAAGGTCGCAACATGATGATGCTGCTGTCTCCGAAAAAATAGCTCAGTAGTCGGCGGTCAGTAGTCAGTGGTCAGTGGTGTGGGGAAGACCAGGCGTCGCCCGAACAGTGGTCAGTGGCAAAAAAGAAACACTGACCACTGACTACTGACAACGGACAAAATACCAATGAAACTGAACAATCGCGCTTGGTCTTGGTCCGATTGGGGTCGGGGATTACTCCAGTGGGTCAATCTTCGTCCAGAAGAAGGAGAGCGAACACTATTCATGTTCGCTTTCTATACCACAACTTCCATCGGCATCATCTGGGCAGAAGCTAGTACTGTAGCCCTTTTTCTGAAAGAGTATGGCGCAGAGCAATTGCCCCTGTTCTATATCCTCTCAGCGGGTATCGGTTCGAGCCTGGGCTTTGTCTACTCTTGGATGCAAAAGATTTTGCCTTTGCGCTGGGTAGTTGTCCTAGTAGCCTCCCTTGCAGTCATCCCCCTTGTCCTATTCCGCCTGGGATTAGATATTGTCTATTTGGCTGGCGTCACAGTCTTTCTGATGCGGCTGTGGGTGGAAGCGATTAACGTCCTCAATGACCTCAACACTTCCATTACTGCTAATCAACTCTTCAATATCCGGGAAATTAAGCGCACCTACCCCCTCATTAGTAGTGGCATCCTCGTTGCAGATGTTGTCAGTGGTTTTTCCCTCCCCCTAATCCTCGCCACCGTTGGACTGAATAACGTTTCCCTAGTTGCTGTCGTGATGATGGGGTTGGGAGCTTGTAGCCTTTTTTATCTCACCCAGCAGTACAAGCAAGCCTTTCCGGATTCTCCCGTCAGAGCCAACTTAAATCAAGAAAGCGACTTCACATCCAGGCGTCTGAGAGGCCCCTTACAGCGCTACGTCATCCCCTTATTTGGCTTCTTCATCGTTGGGCAGATTCTGTTTTTGTTAATTGATTTTCAGTATCTGAGTCAATTAGAGCTGAACTTTGACAGCAAGGAAATTGCCAGTTTCCTCGGTTTGTTTAGCGGCATCGTGGGTTTATGCGAACTAGCAACCCAGTGGTTTATCTCCAGTCGAGCCATCGAACGGCTGGGAGTATTTGTTGCCGCTATGTTGTTGCCTGTGGCAATTATTATTCTTAGCTTGGTTGCTCTCACCGGGGTTACAGGCTTTTTTCTAGGTCTGATCTTCCTCAAATTTATAGACGAACTGCTGCGCTATACCCTCATGGCTGCCCTTGGGCCGGTTCTATTCCAACCGCTCCCCGATAACATTCGCAGCTCAATCATGGCTCAGGTGCGGGGCATTGCCGAATCCCTCTCAACAGGATTTACTGGAGCGGGGATTTTAGGCATCATCAGCTTGTTAGCCTTTACCTTTCACAACCTGTCGGAGAACTCGCTGCGATCGCTCCAAAGTTGGGTGTTTGTCGCCGTTATTATTATTTTTGCCCTCCTCTGGCTGTTAATTGTTTTCCTGCTCCGATCGAGCTATGTCGGCTTGCTGGTTCAGAGCGCTCAAGGAGAACGGCTGAGCGTTTCAGATGTCGATTTGCGAGTCCTCAAGCGTGCTGTCGTCGAAACACTGGAGAAACCAGGTACGGAAGCAGATAAACGCTCTTGCATCGAACTCCTGTGCCAAATCGACTTGGAGGATGTGGGCGAAATCCTTGCTCCGCTGCTCACTCACCTCACTCCAGCCTTGCAGCGCCAGAGCCTAGAAGCAATGCTGCTGACGCCGAATCCCACTTATTTAGACCAAGTTCAGGGGCTGATTGCTCAAAAACTCAATCCAGAAGTTCTTGCTGTCGCTCTACGCTATATCTGGCTAACTCAGGAAACCCCTGATATTAGCCAGTTACAGCCATACCTCCGCCCAAACGTAGACCCAGTGGTACGGGGAACCGCCGCCGCCTTAATATTGCGCCGGGGCACCCCGACAGAGAAAGCCGAAGCGACCAATACCTTGCGCCGGATGCTAACTCATCAACGGGAACGGGAACGAGTCATGGGTTGTCGAGCGCTGGGAGAAGCAGATTATTTGCAGGCACTGCGACTTTATATTCCTAGTTTGTTACAAGATGAGTCTTTGCGCGTGCGCTGCGCCTTGCTAGAAGTGATTTCTTCAACCCACTTACACGAATACTATCCGGCTCTGGTGCGAGGGCTTTACTACAAATCCACCCGCGAAGCCGCTCTCGGTGCGATTGTGCGTTTAGGAGATGAAGCGATTCCGATGCTGGTTGAGTTAGCACAAGATATCCACAAACCAGATTTGGTAAGGCTACAGGCTTGGAGTGCTATGGGTCAAATTGGCACGCCGGAAGCCCTCAATCAGTTGGTGGCTCATCTAAAAACCGGCTGGGGGACTACGCGACGCAACATCCTGCGGATTCTGCTCAAAATGCCCCACGAAACCGGAATCGAGGGGGTTCTCGACCGCTTAGGTCGCAGCGGCGTTGAAATGTTGATTGAGCAGGAAATGCTGTTTGTCGGACACTTGTATGCGGCTTTAGTAGATTTGTCGGCGGATGAGCCAATTGAGTCTTTTTTCGCCTCAACACGAGAAGCGAACCAGTCAGCGCTTTCATTGCTACAACGGGCACTTCTGGAAGAGCAGTCGGATGTGATTGAGCGGTGTTTTTTGCTGATGAAGTTTCTTTATCCGGCTAGCTCGATTCAAGCAGCAGCGTTTAATCTCCAATCTGATTCGCCATCGAATATCGCGCTGGGGTTGGAAATTTTGGATAATACTCTAGATATCGCTAAGAAGCGATCGCTCGTGGGAATTCTCGACCGGCGACCGGAGAAAGAAAAACTGCAAAACTTGGCAGAGATGTTTCCTTATCAACCGATGATTCAGAGCGATCGCCTGCGTCGGTTGCTGGATTTACGTCATTTTCTGTCAGACTGGCCTTTAGCATGTTGTTTTCATGCAGCACGTCAGGCGAAATGGAGTTTGACGCCGGAACAGACGCTGGTGTGTCTGCGCCATCCCACCGGCTTTGTGCGGGAAGCGGTTTTGGCTTATTTGAGAGCCGCTGCACCCCGTGCTTTGCAGGAAATGTTGCCCGTCCTGAAAAATGACCGCGATCGCCTTGTCGCCGCCCAAGTTCAGCAGATGATGGCAGAACTGGGGCAATAGAGGGACTAGAGACTCTGGACTCTGGATGATTACCCTAATGACGATGGGCTGTTCTCAAGTCTAAAGTCTAAAGTCCAAGGTCTAAAAGTCTAAAGTCTAAAAGTCTAAAGTCCAAAGTCTAGAGTCTAGATTCCGATGTTAACCAGCGTTGAGCGCCTATTATTTGTCAGAGGCGTCCCGATTTTCCAGGAACTGCGGGATGATTTTCTGGTGCGGCTGGCTTCTGTGATGGATGAGCTATCCTTTCCAGCGCATCATACGATTTTTACCGAAGGACAAGAGGGGCGATCGCTCTATATTGTCGTTTCTGGTAGGGTACGGGTTCATTTTGGCGGGCGGGATTTGGCGCACTTAGAGCAGGGAGCCACCTTTGGGGAGATGTCGTTGTTTGATGCTGAGCCGCGTTCGGCTTCGATTACGACTTTGGAATCTTGCGAGTGTCTGATGCTGACGCAGTTGCAACTGTATGATGCGATTGATGAGACGCCAGGAATTGCGGTGAACATCATTCGTTTGCTGTCCCGTCGCATCCGCGAACTGAACAACAAGATCAACGTTTATAAGGCGGAAAGTCAGGAAGCAGATTTAAGTAAGGCGGGGAATTTGGGAGGATGAACTGCGAAGCAAGGAGAAAAAGCCAGGAAGAGACGCGATCGCATCCATTAGCCAAATTCTTTAATAGCTTAGTTAATTATCTGTACTGGCTTCCAACTATCCAACGATTTCCGAATTAAAGTTAATTCATCCATATATTCATTCAGTTGAGCTTTCCGTTCCTTTAAACTTGTCACAATTCGAGGAGGAATTACTTCCTTTTTTTGGGGTTCGGTTGCCAAATGCTCCAGGTCATTCCCTAATGCTTGAATTGGCTCATCAGTTAGCGTCTCTGTATTTTGGGAAGCTGCCTTTTCTTGAATATTTTCAGTTTCTACTTTCCCGCTTACAAGACGGGTATTCAGGGAATCTTCTATTGCTTTAGCAGCTTTATTGAGTTCTGCCAAAACTCCACTCAGGAGATTCCAACCTGAATTTTCAATAATTGTTTGAAGCACTATTTCTTGAATAACAGGAATTCCGCTATCTTTTAGAACTTTTGGCGCAACTTCTATAGGCTGGGGAACTCTAAATTCACCTTCCTCAGTTTCTTCTATATAATTTCCTAAAAATACTTGGACGAACTCTTTTGTATGATTGCTAGTTGCTGTGCTGTTTTGAATCAGTTTTGCTAAAAGTCCTTTTCTAGAATTTGCCGAATAGATAATCGGACTTGGAAAACCTAAGCCGATTAACGTTTGTTTGCAGATTTCAATAACTTCAGAAACGTCTATATGTGTGTTTTTCGGCTCAACCTCATTAATAATAAAGAAAACCTTACCTTGATTGACTGCTAAAATTTGGCGATAGTTCTCTATTATTTTTTTTAAAAAACCGGATACAGAATCATTTTTAAAATTATTCTCATTTAAAATAAATAAGATTACATCGGTATTTTCTAAGGTTTCTAAGATTATCTGTTCTTGCTCTGTTGTCGGGGTGGATTTTATAGATGCTTGCTCATTTTCAACAGACAGATCGCTTAGAGTAAAGCCAGCTAGAGATGAAAGCGTGCTAATTGCTTCAATCGGATGTTCTATTTCAAAGCGGATAGTCCGAGCGGGATTATGTTGATTCCGAATAGATTGAGTATGCTCTAGGAATTTTTGGGCAATTTCGACCGCATCACCAGAAGCGATCGCAACAGGTTGCCAATGTCCTTCCCGATACTCCAGAAATCTATGCACTTGTCCAGAATCAATATGTCGGATATCGGTACGGCAGACAGTAATCGCTTCAGCTTCACTCGGTAAAATATCTGCACCTATTAAGGCATTTAGGAAAGTGTTTTTGCCTGTATTCAGAGGAGCAATAACCGCAACTTGATACTTCTGCTCTTTTAAAGCATATAACGCTTTAGTAATGTCATTTTCGATGCGTTGTAACGCCTTGGTATCGTCTCTCTCCCCTTCGCGTGTTGCTCGAATTTCTTGAAGGGACTGTAAGAGTAGCCTACCTGTGATGTAAATGCTGTCGTGTGCTGCTTGAAACTGTTCAGAAGACATAGCAATCGTCCGCCGAAAGGGGCTAGCGTAAGTTAGCTAAAGCTTACATCAGCTGAACGCAGAAGAAACAAACAAGAGTGACAGTTGCGATCGCAGGCTACTACACGCTCAAGCATTGCAGACACAAGTCGCGATCGCGTACAGCCCTTTGGGCATGAAAACAGCGAAGCGAGGCGTTGGCCTAGCGCCAACCTGTCGGTTCTATCCGTCCACGCATCTTTATTTACGTCTCGCTTGACTCCTTCCCCCCTTGGGAAAAACGAAGACAATGCTTTAGAAATCGAGCCGGAATCTCCGGACAGCCGCCAAAATGAAGATGGACGTAGGAAGCATGAACGTGATGCACTGCCCACCCCTCACTGGTAACGGGACTCTTGGGATCGTACCCCCGAATTTGAAAGAGCGGCGCTTCCGGTTTCTCAGTTAAGTGAGAACGGTGAAACTCATGCCCCCAAGCGGTTCCCCCAGCGGGGAGGAGGGGACTTTCTTGCAGCGCGATCGCTTGCCGATACCCTAAACTCAGGCGCGAACTCATGGCGGCTGTGGTGGGTAAAACTCCTACCATCGGGAAAGAATTTCCCTCAAAATCTACAATTTTTTCGGACAAATACATTAAACCGCCACACTCGGCATAAGTAGGCATTCCCGCCAAAATTGCCTTCCGCACTGCATCACGAGTCGCGGTATTTTCAGCCAAGTTTTGGGCAAAAACTTCCGGGAAACCACCCCCAAAATATAATCCTTGAATGCCTTCTGGTAAGCTGTCGTCCGTCAGCGGACTCCAAAACACCAATTCTGCTCCTAGGGATGCCAGTATATCTAAATTGTCTTGGTAATAGAAGCTGAAAGCGCGATCGCGGGCAACCGCAATTTTTAACGAATCGAGGATATACCCGGATGGCTGGGGTGAGGGATGAATCAATTCTAGCTGTTGCCTTGGTTCCACCTTGAGAAGCGGCAAAAGCTGTTCCCACTCAAAGCAACTGTCTCCCAAATCCGCAAGCCGATCGATTAAAGCATCCATCTGAGACAGCTCTGCGGTGGGCACCAAGCCCAGATGTCGGTCGGGAATAGTGATATTATCTTGTCGCCGCAAAATGCCTAGAACGGGCAAATGCAAGGGTTCTAGAGCATCTTTGAGCAGTTGCAGGTGGCGATCGCTTCCCACCCGATTTAACACCACTCCAGCAATCTTGATTCTAGAGTCAAAAGAACGATAGCCATGAGCGAGCGCTGCCACCGAACCAGATAACCGGCTGCAATCTAACACCAACAGCACGGGTAAATCCAAAAGCCGCGCAATATGAGCCGTACTTCCAAAGTCAGTGCTGAGTGCAAAATTTTCCGTTTCTTGCTCAAGATTTAACTTTTCATTCTGAATTCTCTTGACTCCGTCAAATAGCCCCATGACCCCTTCCACGAGGCCATAGTCGCTTCCGTAACGATGAGCAAGAAAAGACTGCTGCACGTAAGTTTCAGAGGTCAGTACCGGGTCTAAATTCCGGCAAGCACGACCAGTCACGTACGTGTGAAACATCGGGTCGATGTAATCTGGCCCTACTTTAAAAGATTGAATCTGGTAACTCCGACGACATAAAGACGACAGCAGGGCGAGCGTAACTGTCGTTTTGCCCACCCCGCTGCGTTCTCCGGCGATTGCTAATGCCATATTTACTCATTGCTTGTTGTTCATCGTTCATCTATGTTGCGATGAACAGTTGCTATGAACAATGAACAATTCGCGATTAACCATTCGCGCTCGCTAATTTGAGAATTGCCGTCGTGATCGCCATACTTTCTACGTAAAGCATATCTCGACTCCAGCGCCGTAACTGCTGACTTAACAAGAACTCAGCTTTTTGGTCAGACATCGGCGTTACCTGTTGAATCCGGCAAGCTTGGGCACCACCCCCCGCCTCCATCCGCATACAACCCGTTGTTTCGGAACACAAAACCGTACAACAGTCTGCATCCAAATTCGTCGAACTCAGACGTAGCGCAATCAAGTCACCCGGTATATCGCCCCAGTCAGCAGTAGGAATCCCTGCCAACTCCGCTTCTATTGTCCGCTGATCGGGAGCAACAAATTCAATCCGCTTGATGTCATAATCACCGCCTTCTTTGGTATATGAAACGGGGTGCCACTGCAACCGGCTCGCCAGCCAACCAATAAACATCAATGCTTGGTCAGGATTGCCCTTTTCATAATTAATCGTCACCTTATCCACTTCCTTAAGAGCCTCGCGGCGCTCTGGTGGATCGAAAGCTTCGGCGGTTAATTCTTGCCACGGAGCCAGCCGACGCCAATTGAGGTCGGCAACCGGAATGCCTTGTTCCAGAAGGGTTTGTACCCGCAGTAAATCATCCTGTGGTTCGTTGAAAACACAAGAGTCAACGATCACAGAATTGCAGACTGCTGCCAGCCGCTTAAACAGAGCATCATTGGGATCGGGCGTACCCTTCCACCAGAGAAACTTAGGCAGACCGCCGATTAGCAACCCACTCACAATCCCACCGATACGTTCCAAAGCTTCGGCGGTGCCTTGCAGAGTAATGTATTCGCAGCAGATCAGCGTATTATGACTTTGCTTTTGGATGGGGCAATAGGCTGAGACTTGAGCCGTCACGCCTTCATCTTCCCCAGAGACGGGGCATAAAGCAATGATCCGACAGGGGTTCGCGGCAGCGATCGCATCCGCAATTCTAAAGCTATCTGAGGAAGACTGCTGACCATTACTGGCATCTGCCTCTTTTGTATTCCCATCGGAGCGCTTCTTTGCTTGCTCTACTCGCAGTCGGTCGAGGATTCCGGCATCCGTCTTGCCCGTTACTGGCAGTCCATAAGCTTTCTGAGCCGTCTTGATCGCCGCCTCTGTCAGCGGGCCATCAATTCCATCGATCGGGCCTTTGTAAAATCCTAAAGCTGCCAACAGCTGCTGAGTTTCCTCCGGTTCGTAAACCACAAAAGTAAATGTGGTTGCCCGCGTAGCCATCGGAGACTCGCCATTATCATTGTCGCTATTGTAGCTTTGCCAAATTTGATGCAGTTCTGCCTCAATTTCTGTCATTGAGACATCTTTGGGCGGTTGTATTGAAACAATCGGAAGAGATTGTGTTGCCATATTCAGTGATTGAGGAAAAGGTAATTGGTAAAAAGGTAATTGGTAATTGGTAAAAAGGTAATTGGTAAAAAGTTTTAAGTTGTAGAGACGTGATTTATTGCGTCTGAGTTTTGAATGGAAGAGTTTCTTCTAACTTCAAACTCAATACTTACAACTCTGATTACCCATTACCGATTACCCATAACCCAACTACAATCTGCGCCAGCGGCGTCCATCTTGATTAATCAAGAATTCTGCTTCCTCTGGCTCCCAGGTTCCCGCTTCATACTGGGGAACCGATGCTGGGTCAGTGCTTGCTTCCCAAGCGTTTAATGCCGGTGTTACAACACGCCACGCTTCTTCTACTTCATCAGCTCTCGTGAACAAAGTTTGGTCGCCTAGCATACAGTCGATTAACAGCCGGTCATAAGCATCGGACGTTGCCATCCCAAACGAGGAACCATAGCTAAAGTCCATATCTACCGAGCGCGTCCGCAGTTCTGTTCCCGGCATTTTGGCTTCAAAACGCAGAGAAATTCCTTCATTCGGCTGAATCCGCATCGTCAGCACATTCGGACTTGCTTGCTGGGCGGCAGATTGAAAGATTAAGAAAGGAACTTCGCGGAAGTGGATGGAAATCTCGCTGACCTTCTTGGGTAGACGCTTGCCGGTTCGCATATAGAAAGGAACTCCTTGCCAGCGCCAGTTATCAATAAGCAGCTTCATCGCTACATAAGTTGGCGTTGTGGAGTTGGGATTGACCCCCGGTTCTTCTCGATATCCAGGCACCGGCTTACCCTTCATCCATCCAGCAGAGTATTGACCCCTAACCGCTGATAATTCCAGGTTATGCACGTCTGCCAGGTGAGTTGCTTGCAGAACCTTCATTTTTTCGGTGCGGATACTATCGGCATCTAGGGAATTGGGCGGTTCCATTGCCGTGAGGCAGAAAGTCTGCATCAGGTGGTTCTGCATCATATCCCGCAAGGCTCCGGAGCTTTCGTAGTACCCGGCACGGTCTTCGACGCCTACGGTTTCTGCCACCGTAATTTGAACGTGATCGACAAACTGTCGGTTCCAAATCGGCTCAAAAATTGCGTTAGCGAAACGGAAAACCAGGAGATTCTGAACCGTTTCTTTTCCCAGATAGTGGTCGATGCGGTAAACCTGTTTTTCTTGGCAAACCTGCTGCACTACGCGGTTTAGGGCTTGGGCGGAGTTGAGATCCCGCCCAAAAGGTTTTTCAATCACCAGACGGGTTTTCAGTGGGTCATCGAGCATGCCCGCCGTACCCAATTGGCGAAGCGCTTCTGGGAAGAAATTTGGAGAAACGGAGAGGTAAAATACGCGGTTTCCTCGCGTTCCGCGCTGACCATCCAATTCTGCTAAGAAGGCTTTCAGTTTCTGGTAACTTTCGGGCTTGTCAATATCACCAGGGCAGTAGTATAGACCTTGGGCGAAGTCGTGCCAGAGTTCTTCTGAGCCAATCCCATCGCTAAATTCTTCGATCCCCTCGCGCATCTGCTCCCGGAAGTAGTCGTGGCTCCACTCCCGACGCGCCACGCCGACAATGGTCATTTCCGCTGGCAGGCGTCGTTGCAGCTTCATCTGATAGAGAGCTGGCACGAGCTTCCGTTGCGTCAAGTCTCCGGATGCCCCGAAGATTACCAATATCTGCGGCTCTGGTATCCGTTCCTGCCGCAACCCAACACGTAAAGGATTTTCTAGCAGTGTGACCATAGAAGGATAGTTTTGAATTTTGAATCTTGAATTTTGAATTTTGAGTTTTGAGCTTTGAGTTTTAAATTCCTAGCTGAATTGATAACTTTAAATTATCAGACCCCTTTCTTAACTTAAAACTCAGCACTCAAAACTCAAAACTTTCTTACACGGGTTGCAGATGTTTGATTTTCTCTTCCAAGGATGCGGTTAGAGATTCAAAGGGCTTCACAAATTTCTCAATTCCTTCGACTAGCAATTCGTCCATCACTTCGTCTAGATTGATGTCGATGTCGGGGTCTTTGAGACTTTCAATCAGCTGATAGGCTTCTTCCACCCCAGTTTCAATGCGAGAAGCTACGTCGCAGTGGTCGGCGCAGGCTTCAATGGTATTCGGTGGCAAGGTGTTTACTGTGTCTGGGCCAACCAGCTCATCCACATACATGACATCGCTGTAGCTGGGGTCTTTGGTGCTAGTGCTTGCCCACAACAACCGCTGGACATTTGCACCTTTTGCTGATAAGGCTTTCCAGCGATCGCTCTTAACGATCTCTTTGTACTTCTGGTAGGCAATTTTGGCGTTAGCGATCGCGATTTTGCCCTTAATTGCCGTCAGTTCTGCCTTTTTCTCGATTCTATCCACGCCTGCTTTCAGCATGGCATCAATACGAGCATCAATATTAATATCGATGCGGCTAAGGAAGAAACTCGCTACCGAGGAGATTCTGCTGATGTCTTTGCCTTCCGCTGCCCGCTTTTCTAAGCCGCGAATGTAAGCCCAAGCGGTCTCAACATAGCTCTCAACGGAGAATAGCAGCGTCACGTTGACGTTGATCCCCTCTGAGATGACTTGCTCGACGGCTGGCAAACCTGCCGTAGTGCCGGGAATCTTGATCATGACGTTATCTTTACCGATTTCTTGGTAATAACGCCGAGCTTCCTCAATCGTGCCTTGGGTGTCGTGGGCGATGTTTGGCGGTACTTCAATACTGACGTACCCATCCAGACCTTCAGAGGAGTCATAGACAGGGCGGAGGATGTCGCAGGCATTGCGGATATCCTCAAACACCAAGGATTCGTAAATCTTTTCAACGGGCAATCCAGCTTTGATCCCGGCTTCAATGTCGGCGTCGTAGATGGCATTTCCAGCGATCGCTTTTTCAAAGATGGCTGGATTAGAGGTGATCCCGCAGATCCCTTTATTCTCAACCATATCTTTGAGTTCGCCGCTTTGAATCAAATCACGGGTCAAGTTATCCATCCAGATACTCTGACCGTATTGTTTGATCTCTAATAGATGATTGTTTGGCATATCTGTCATTTTTTGGCTCCTAACAATTGTCTTTGTAACGCTAGATCGAGAATGTTCCCGTTGAGCAGCTTGAAAGGTCAATGCGGGAATTTTTCAAGAAAGCAAAACCTTATTGAGGCACGCGCGATCGCGCGATCGCGTTTTTATCCTCATCCCATGCCCGTTTCTGAATAAAAGATTCCACCAAGGTGACATCTTCTTTGCTACCGATCAGCAATGGCGATCGCGCATGAAGGGCATTTGGCACTACGTCCAAAATCTCTTGCGTACCCGTACTTGCTCGACCCCCGGCTTGCTCTATTAAAAAGGCTAAGGGAGCCGATTCATACAGCAACCGCAATTTTCCTTCTGGTTTTTTCACAGTACCGGGGTAAAGGAAAACACCTCCTTGGAAGAGAATCCGGTGAATATCGCCCACCAGCGCCCCGCCGTATCGAGCCGTATAGCCTTCCTGTCGATGAACATAGCGGATATAGTCTCGCAAGGGTTCTTCCCACTGCCAGAAATTTCCCTCATTGACACTATAAATAGAGCCGTGATTGGGAATCTGAATGTTTTCACTTGAAAGGATAAACTCGCCTAAGCTGGGATCGAGGGTGAAAGCATGAACCCCAGTACCAATCGAATAAACCAGCATCGTGCTAGGCCCGTATAGCACATAACCTGCGGCGATTTGTTTGCGCCCGTTTTGTAATAAATCACCGCCGGTTTGATTTTCATCCGTTCCTTCTTGTTGGCGAATTGCGAAGATGGAACCCACGTTGATATTGATATCTACATTCGAGGAGCCATCAATCGGGTCATAGAGCAGGGTATAGCGCCCGATGGGGCAATTTTCGGGAATATAGTAAGGCTTCTCCATTTCCTCGGATGCCAAACGGCAGACTAAACCGCTTTGCTTAAATACCGAGATAAATACGTCATTGGCATAGACATCCATCTTTTTGACGGATTCCCCTTGCACATTCACATCACCCGTAAATCCCAGCACGCCTTCGAGTAATCCTGCCCTGCTGAGTCGTCGCGCAATCAACTTTGCCGCGAGGGCAATGCGATTCATAATCGCGCTCAAGTCCTGGGCATCTGCCGAAAAGCTGTGGAGTTGCTGCAAAACGTGACGAGATAGCGTTGTGCAGTCGCGATCTAGGGCTTGTTCCTGAACGACGAAAGGCTGTTCCACGTTGGACATAGTTTTCGTCCTCCCTTTCAATAAATGCTTTGTTAACAGGGCAGCTCTCATTGAGCTACTGCCCCAACATATCAAGACCTGGTCGCTCTACCTTCTATCTTAGGGAGCCATTTCTCAGGATGGTGTTTAACTTTATATCAACTAAAGAAATAAAATCTTTAGACGCGCTTTATTGTCTAAAAGGCAACAAGGCTGAAATTAGATAATTACCGCTCGCAATCCAAAAAAACAAGATGGGAGAATACAAACGGATCGGAATCCTGACCAGTGGGGGTGACTGTGCGGGGCTAAATGCTGTAATTCGGGCAGTTGTCCGCTGTGCAAATGGTAAGTACGGCTGGGAAGTGTGGGGGATTTGCCGGTCTACGCTGGGCTTAATGAGCAGTCCGCCAGAAGCAATCAAGCTGGAGTTTGATAAGGTAGACCACTTGCTCACGATGGGCGGTACAGTGCTGGGAACGACGAACAAAGGAAATCCCTTTGCGTTTCCAATGGCGGATGGAAGTTTGCGCGATCGCTCAGAAGACATTATTGCGGGCTACCATCAACTAGGCTTGTCAGCTTTAATTGGAGTTGGCGGGGACGGCAGTTTAGCGATTCTCCGAAAACTCGCGCAACAAGGCGGGATCAACTTAGTCGGGATTCCCAAAACCATTGATAACGATGTTGGTAGCACTGAGCGTTCTATCGGATTTGATACCGCCGTCAACATCGCCACCGAAGCCCTCGACCGATTGCACTTTACTGCGGCTAGTCACAATCGAGTCATGATCCTGGAAGTGATGGGGCGCGATGCCGGTCATATTGCCCTGAATGCGGGGATCGCCGGGGGAGCCAATGTGATCTTGATCCCAGAAATTCCTTACACCATTGAAAATGTCTGTCGCAAAATTCGGAATCGTCAAGCGATGGGAAAGAATTTCTCGATCGTCATTGTCTCAGAGGCGGTTTGCACGGCTGAAGGCAATCCAGTTAAGAGTATGGATCGATTCGGGGAATGTCGATTAGGCGGAATCGGGCAGTATTTGGCAGAGGAAATTTCGATTGCCAGTGGCGCAGAAACTCGCGTGACTGTTTTAGGTCACGTTCAGCGAGGGGGACTGCCTTCGCCTCTGGATCGGTTACTAGCAACTGCCTTTGGGGTGGCGGCTGTCGATCTGATTGCTGAGGAAAAGTACGATCGCGTTGTTACCTGGCAAAACCGCGAGATTGTCAGCGTGCCAATTGCTGAAGCGATTGGACAATACAGAGCCGTCGATCCCGACGATACTTTGGTCAAGACTGCCAGAGGTTTGGGGATTTGCCTTGGAGATTAAAAGACTAAAGACTAAAGTTCTGCGATCGCGGTGTAGAAATATTTAACAGAGCAATCTGCGATCGCGAAGCTTTCTGTTTCGCTCTACCAGCTTAGACACTTAACTTAGAAACTTAACGAGTCGCTGGATTCTCCACCGCCACGACTCGTCTCTTGTGTGAGCCATCAGCATCGATTCTGCTCAGTGTTGAGAAGCGGTGGCAATGCGCGACAAAACCAGCACAGTTGTCCTTTTTCAGGAGTGTTGTTCAAACAACCGTGCTGATTTCGCCCTATCTCTCCTTAAAATCTGCTTCGCCTCGCGCCGCCGCGATCGTCCTCCTTGGGTCGTGCTTTATTCACTCTAAGCTGACGGCCCATCCATTCAGCCCCATCTAATTCGGTGATGGCTGCGTCTTCTTGGGCATCATCTGTCATTTCAACAAAAGCAAATCCGCGCATACGTCCCGTTTCGCGGTCTGTCGGTAAGACAACTCGCTTCACCGCGCCGTACTCTGCAAAGACTGCTGTCAAATCTTCTTCGGTCGCTTGGTAAGACAGGTTTCCAACGTAAATGGTCATGTGGATCGATAAAGCTGAACGAGGAACTAAAGTTCAGAACCCCTAGATGGCTAGATGTGACCCATAATGCCAGGTCAAGACTTATTTACCAATGGTGAATTTTCATCAACCCAGCCCACAAATGTGGCTGCACGAGTCCCAAATCCGACCATTAATAGGACTGAACTTTTAGGTTTCGTCCTATCATAGCCTACTAATTTCATTGTGGGAGAGGATCTAGGGCGTGTCATCAATTAGATAAGCTAGAGCAAGAGAGAGAAGAAAAGGCTGAGCAATGACACGACGGTATGCCCTGCGCGATGACCAATGGGAGCGGCTCAAAGACTTGTT